>CAIZKE010000037.1 GCA_903933475.1 uncultured Alphaproteobacteria bacterium
ACCTCCGACTGCGGGCGCTGGGCCTTGCGTCCGGCAACGTCGGCACGTTTGTACTCGGCGATCTGGGCGAGGATGTCGGTCATTGGCCGTTGGAAATCCACACCAGGGCGTCCAGGGCCGCAAGGGCCCGGCCGTCGTCGATCACCTGGCCGGCGAGGCTGACGCCTTCGGCCAGGGACCGGACCCGGTCGGCCACCAGGAAGGCAGCGGCAGCGTTCAGCAGGACGATGTGGCGGTAGGGTCCCGGCGTCCCGGACAGCACGGCGCGCAGGGCCTCAGCGTTGTGCTGCGGGTCCCCACCAACCAGGTCCTCCAGGCGACCCTCCGGGATCCCGGCCTCCGAGGGGCGGACGGTGAAGCGCCGCAGGGCCCCATCCCGCAGTTCGACCACCTCGGTCTCCCCGGTGGTGGTCAGTTCGTCCATGCCCTGGCCGTGCACCACCCAGGCGCGCTCGGAGCCGAGGTCGCGCAGGACCTCTGCCACAGGCTCCAGCCATTTCGGGTCAAAGACCCCGAGCACCTGCCGGGCGGCGCCCGCAGGATTGGTCAGGGGCCCCAGCAGGTTGAACAGGGTCCGGAAACCGAGCTCGGCGCGGATGGGTGAGACGTGCCGCATGGCACCATGGTGGGCCTGGGCGAACAGAAAGCAGACGCCGGCGGTCTCCAGCGCCCGGAGCTGACGCTCGGGATGGGCCTCGATATTGACCCCGAGGGCGGCCAGGACATCGGCGGTCCCCGACTTCGAGGACAGGGCGCGGTTGCCGTGCTTGGCCACCTTCAAGCCCCCGCCGGCAGCCACGAAGGCCACGGCCGTGGAGACGTTCAGGGTATGCAGGCCGTCTCCGCCCGTCCCGCAGACATCGAGGGTCGGAAAGGGGACTTCCAGCCGGACGGCGGCGGACCGCATGGCCCGGGCACCGGCCGCGATTTCCCCAGGAGTCTCGCCGCGCATGCGCAGGGCGGTCAGGGCCGCGCCGACCTGGGCCGGGCTCGGTTCCCCGCGCAGGCAGGCGGAAAAGAAGGCCTCGGCCTCCGCGGCGTCCATGACCTCGCCGGCTGCAAGTCGGCCCAGCAGGGGGCGGAAGGCTTCAGACACGGGCCCGCGCAGCCAGTTCAAGGAAGTTCCCGAGCAGCTTGTGCCCACCCTCCGTGGCGATGGACTCCGGATGGAACTGCACCCCGTGGATCGGCCGCGAGCGGTGCTGCAGGCCCATGATCTCGCCGTCATCGGTCCAGGCCGTGATCTCCAGGACGTCAGGCAGGCTGCCCCCGTCGACGGCCAGGCTGTGGTAGCGGGTGGCGGTGAAGGGGTCGGGCAGGTCGCGGAAGACGCCCTTGCCTGAGTGCTGGATGGCGCTGGTCTTGCCGTGCATCAGGGCCTTGGCGCGGACGACGCGCCCGCCGAAGGCCTGACCGATGGACTGGTGGCCCAGGCAGACCCCCAATATGGGCAGGGCCTCCGGGGCCTGTCGCAGGAGATCGAGGCAGATGCCGGCGTCGTCTGGCGTACAGGGCCCGGGCGACAGGAGCACTGCGTCCGGCTTCAGGGCGATCGCAGCGGCGGCGGACAGGTCATCATTGCGATAGACGCGCGTCTCCGCCCCCAGTTCGTTCAGGTAGTGAACCAGGTTGTAGGTAAAACTGTCGTAGTTATCGATCACCAGGATCATGGACCTGTCCCTAGTGAAACCCTTGCCCGAGGGAAAGCCTGATTGTCAGGAACGAGCGTCCGGGACAGGCTCCACCCATGGATTCAGATGATTCCCCGAAAGGTGCCGTGAGCCCGGATGAACTGGCCAGGGCCCGGGCCCTGCTCCAGTCGCCCCGGCGGGACGACGGAGCCTGGGCGGCCCTTGCAGCGGCCGCCTTCGCCGCCGCCACAGCCCTGGCCCTCGCTGCCGCCGTCATCCTCGCCCCCATGCCCTGAGGGGCCCGGGGGCGAGGGACGGCAGCCCGTTACGCCCTCAGAAGGAATAGACCAGGGCGGCCCGGGTGGTCGTGTCGGTCTGCTCCCGGCCGAGAGGCGGGTCCGACTCCGTCCGGATGTTAAATGAGGCCCGTGCGGCCAGGGCCCCGGACAGTCGTGTGGTCAGGGCGGTGGTCGACTCGATCGTGTTGCTCTGGCTGTCGAAGTAGGCAACGACGACCTCGGACAGGGAGGTGTTTTCGTTGATCTCCCAGACTAGGCGGCCGCCCAGTCGGCCCCCGATGGTGGACTCGCTGTAGTCCTGCCCGGGAACCGAGATCGCCGGCTTCACATATTCAATTTGGCGAGCAGCCACGCTGGCGTCGACGTCCAGGATCAGGTCCTTACGGTCGATGACCCGGTAGCCGAGGCCGAGGGACTCGCTGAAGCGGCTGTCGATGCCGGCGAACACGTCCTTCTCCCAGCTCACCGCGCCTATGGCGTAGAACCGGTCGGTGAACTTGTAGTTGCCCTCGTAGCCGAGGAAATAGCGTTCCTTGGTCGTGGTCCCGTCCGTGCTCCTGTAGTCGGCGATCCCATCGACCCGGTGCCGCCACTTCAGGGATTCCTTCTTCAGGCCCAGGCCTATGGCAACGCCGGTCTCCTCCGCATTGCCGGTCGAGACAAAGCCTCCGGCCTCGCCCTCACCGGTCCAGCCTTCGAAGAAGGTCTGGCTGGACAGCTTTTCCACCCGGGCGGCCTCGGCGGCGGCGGCGATCTCGCCCAGCCGGGCGTCGATCTCGGCAGCCGAGCCGGGGTTGGTCTGCTTGGCGATGTCGGCGACGACCTTGAGATTCGCCGGGTCCTTGGAGGCGGCCTCGATCATCGCAGCCACGCTCGCCGGAATGGGTTCAGCCAAGGCGGCGGTCGGGGCGCCAAGGGCCAGGATGGCAGCGGCGGTCAGCAACTTCATATCTGTCTCCAGTGAAATCGGGCCTTGGCCCTTGGGTTCACGCTTGTCGCATGGCGGGCCGCGAGGGAAGCGTCTCTCCGGTTTGACGGGGGTTACCAGGGGCTATTGCCCTCGGGTTGACCGGGTCAGACAAATCGCCAGGTCTCCTCGGCTGCCCTTCGCAGGGCCCGGGCCTTGTGCAGGGTCTCGTCATATTCAGCGTCCGCGTCGCTGTCCGCCACCACGCCGCCACCCGCCTGGATGTGCATGAGCCCGTCCTTGAAACAGGCGGTGCGGAGCACGATGCAGGTGTCCACGGATCCATCGGCGCCGAAATATCCCACCGCCCCGGCGTAGGCGATGCCGCGCTTTTCGAGCTCGAGTTCGTCGATGATCTCCATGGCGCGCACCTTGGGGGCGCCCGAGAGGGTCCCGGCGGGCAGGGCGGCCATCAGGACGTCCACGGGGTCCAGGCCCTCGGGCGCATCCCCCTCCACATTGGACACCAGGTGCATGACGTGGCTGTAGCGCTCGACGAAGAAGCTGTCGGTCACCCGCACGTGAGGACCCGGCGCGCGCTGGACGGGCGCATTGGCGCCGGCCGCGTTCAGCATGGCCACTCGCCCCACGTCGTTGCGGCCGAGGTCCAGGAGCATGAGGTGCTCGGCCCTTTCCTTGGGGTCGGCGCGCAGTTCGGCCTCCAGGGCCAGGTCCTCCTCGGGCGTGGCGCCCCTTGGCCGGGTTCCGGCGATGGGGCGGATGGTGATCTTGCCATCTCTCAGGCGCACCAGGATCTCCGGCGAAGAGCCCGCCAGCTGGAAGTCGCCGAAGTTCAGGTAGAATAGGAAGGGCGAGGGATTGGTCCGCCGGAGCGACCGGTAGAGTGCGAAGGGATCGTGCGGGAAGGGCGCGCGGAACCTGTGGCTCGGCACGACCTGGAAGATGTCGCCGGCGGCGATGTAGGTCTTGGCCCGGTCGACGATGGTCCGATAGTCCTGGCGGCTGACCGGGGTGGTGAACCGGTCCGGCAGGGGGGCCGCGTCTCCCGTCGGCGACGGGGCGGCGGTCTTCAGGTCCAGGCGGATGGCCTCCAGGCGGCCGCACGCAGCTTCCCAGGCGGCCTGGGCTGAGAGGCCGGACGGCCGCACCGTGGTCGCCAGCAGGATCTCCTGGGCGATGCCGTCGAATACGGCCACCACGGAGGGGCGGATCATCACTGCGTCCGGCAGGCCCAGGGGGTCGGGATTGACGTTTGGCAGGCGCTCGACCAGCCGGATCATGTCGTAGCCAATGGCCCCGAAGACCCCGGCGGTCATGGGCGGCAGGCTTGCGGGCAGATCCAGCCGGGAGGCGGCGACCAGTTCCCTGAGGGAATCGAGGGCCCCGCCGGGCTGGGGGGTGAAACGGCCGGCGTCGATAGCCTCGCCCTCGGCGATCTCTGCGACGTCGCCCCGGCACCGCCAGACCAGGTCTGGCTTGAGGGCAATGACCGAATAGCGCCCGCGCCAGGCGCCACCCTCGACGCTTTCGAAGAGAAAGGCATAGGGGCGACCCTTTGCCAGCTTCAGGTAGGCGGACACCGGCGTCTCGAGGTCGTCGATCAGCCGGGTCCAGACGACCTGGGCGCGGCCGGCCGTGTAGATTTCCGAGAAGGACTCGATGCCGGGTTCCGGGTTCACTTGCCGGCGGCCCCCTTGCCGTCCTTGCCTCCCTTTGCCTTCGGCGCTTCGATGCCGAGGGTCTGGCGGGCGAGTTCGGGATCGGTGCGGGTCTTCATCACCGCCCGGGCGTAGCGGGGCATCTGTCCGCCGATCTCGTTGAACAGGGTCATGCCCAGCTGGGGTCGCACCTGCTCCACGGCGCGCGCGTTTTCCGCCGCTGCCGGCGGCCTGATGGCGTCGACCCGGCCAACGATGAAGACGAAGGGTCCGCCGCCACTGGCCGCGAAGACCCCACCCTTTGCCGCGCCGAAGGCCTGGGCGAAGGCTTCCTGGGGCAGGGGCCCCTGCTGGCCTGAGGCCTGCCGGGTCAGGCCTGGAAGCCGGGCAAGCTGGGTCCCGACGCTCTGCGCCGCCTTGGCCATATCCTCGCCCTTGCGCACGCGCTCCGCGAGGGCATCAGCCTTCTCACGCAGGCGCTTGGACATCTCCTGGCCCATCCAGGCCCGGGTGAGGGGTTGGCGGACCTCTTCGAGCGGGGGCAGGGCCTTGGGGAGGATCTTGTCGACGCGAACGACATAGGATTCCCCCTGGCCCTCGTCCTCGATCTGGCTTTCGCCCCCCTCGGGAAGGCGGAAGGCCGTCTGGATCAGCTTGGCCGAAATACCGGCGACCGGCTTGCCGGAGGTATCGATGCCCTGGTCGGCGACGGGGCCCAGCTTGACCACCGAGACCCCCGCCTTGGCGGCGGCCTCGTCCAGGTTGGCTCCGCCCGCCTGGGCGTCATCGAAGACCTGGCTGATCTCGTAGACCCGTTCAGCCGCCAAGGTCTTGCGGGCCTCCGCCTCGAGCATGGGACGGATTGCATCCAGGGTCACGCTCTCTCCGGGCTGGATTCCGGTCACCTTGACCACGGCAAGGCCGAGGTCGCCCTGGACAACGCGCACCTCTCCAGAGGCCATGGCGAAGGCGGTCTCCCCGGTCTTGCGGTCAACGACCGCTGTGCGGGGCTTGTCGGCATAGACCACAGGCTCCACGCCTGCGGCCTTGGCCGCCACAGCAGGATCCTCGCCCTTGCCCAGTCGGTCCGCGATCTGGCGTGCAGCGGCCGCGTCCCGGGCCGGGATCTGCACCAGGGACCGGGTCTCGGGCCTGTTCAGGGAGTCCTTCCGGAAATCAAACTGCTTGCGGATGTCCGCCTCGCTCACCGTCACCGAGCCGGCGAACTTCGCGGCGCTGAAGCGCACGACGCTCAGGACGCGGAACTCTGGCCGCATGAGCCGATCGGCATTTTCCTTCATGAAAGCGGTGAGTTGGGCCTCGGTGGGGGGCTCGGGCGGCTTCACGGCGGGCGGCCCGACCGCGAAGGCCGATACGTCCCGGGCCTCCTGGGCGAAGACCACGGCCAGGGCGCCATAGGCCCGGGGCGGTCTCAGCCCGTCCACCAGTCCGGCGGCCATATGCGACTGGGCGATATCGTCCCGAACGTTCCGCTCGAAGGTGGGGGCGGTCAGGTTGTTGCGCGCCAGCGCCTCCTCGTAGAGCCGCTTGTCGAACCTGCCGGACACCTGATCGAAGAAGGCCGGAATCCGCTGGATTTCCCGGGTGATCAGGCTGTCCGCCGGCTTCAGCCCGATCTTGTCGACCAGGGCGGCCATGGACTCACGGTCGGCCAGCATTTCCAGGACCCGGGAATCAAACCGGTTCTCCACCGCCAGCTCATTGCTGATCGGCTGCCCGGACTGGACTTCCAGATTTGCCTTCGCCCGGTCCCATTCCGTCCGGAACTCGGCCGGCGTGATGGCGCGGCCTCCTGCGTGCACGACTTCGTTGCTGGCTTGGGTCTTGAACACGTCGCTGACGCCCCAGACCGCAAAGCTGAGGATCAGCAACCCGATGAGGACGGCGGCGACCCAGGATTTGGCGAAGACGCGGATGGCGGCGAGCATGAGACCCTTCCCGGCCCGGACAACGGGCGCTTTGTTAGCGTGGGTATAGAGCCTCGCCGCAAGGTGCGGCAAGCTTGGCCTCGGCTGGCGGGTGACAGCCGCCCCGCCTTATCGTATCGGCCCAACAACGGACCTTGAGACGTGCGAACGGAGACGGCGACGTGGGCAAGTTGATTGTCGGCAACTGGAAGATGAACGGACTAGGCCCGGCCCTGGCCGAAGCGCAGGCCGTGGCGGCAGGCCTGGGCGGCTCTCTGGGCGGTTCTGGGGTCCGGGTCGGGCTCTGCCCACCGGCCACCCTGGTCGAGCGCATGGCCCGGTGCCTGTCGGGCTCCTCAGTCCTGGTCGGCGGCCAGGACTGCCGGGCCGAGGCGTCGGGTGCCTTCACTGGCGATGTCTCTGCCGAAATGCTTTCAGAGGCCGGGGCGGTCCTGGTCATCCTGGGGCACTCCGAACGTCGCTCAGGCTACGGCGAGACCGACGCCCGGGTCGCCGCCAAGGTCGAGGCTGCCCTCAGGGCGGGCCTGGAGCCCATCATCTGCGTAGGCGAGACTCTTGCCGAGCGTGAGGCGGGGAGGGCGGTCGCCGTCGTCTCCACCCAGGTCCGCGGCTCCCTGCCCCAGGTCCTGGGCGGGCGTCCATTCTCCGTGGCCTACGAGCCGGTCTGGGCTATCGGGACGGGCCTGACGCCCACTACGGCGCAGATCGAGGAGATCCACGCGGCGGTCCGGGCCGAAATGTCGGCGGTCCTCGGGGCGTCGGGCACCCGGGCACCCATCCTCTATGGCGGGTCGGTCAAGCCCGACAATGCGGCCGAGATCCTGTCCGTATCCGAGGTCGGCGGTGCCCTCGTGGGCGGGGCCTCCCTCAAGTCTGCCGACTTCCTCGGGATCATCGCCGGGGCAGGGTAAAACCCCCAGGCCTGGTTTCGATGCCGGGTGGACTGGAAACCGGGCTCTGCCGATGCTAGAGGACCCAACTTCCCGGTCGGGTTCCCGGCCAGATCCTGCGGGTCGATCATGCTCGGGCTTCTGCTCACCCTTCAAATCATTGTCAGCGTCGGCCTTGCCGTTGCAGTCCTCCTCCAGCGTTCCGAGGGCGGAGCCCTTGGCATGGGCGGCGGCAGCTCGAATTTCATGACCGCACGCGGGGCGGGGGATCTCCTGACCCGAACGACCTGGATCCTTGGCACCGCCTTCTTCGTCCTGAGCCTCGCCCTGACCGTGATCGCCGGCCGTGAGAAGGCCTCCAGCTCGGTCGTCGACCGGGTCAAGGTGGAGGGCCTGTCCCCGGAAGCCCTCAAGGCGCAGCGGGTGCCCGCCACGCCGGCTCCATCCCAGGTGCCGCCCTCCGCTCCCGCGCCCTTCGAGGCGCCGCGGCCCACCGTGGACCCCTTCGGCGTCACCCCCGCACAGCCCGCAACACCGCCCCCCGTCGCCCCGAAGTAGGGATCATCCACAGGTGAGCGATACCGCCGGTCTGCAACGGCAGGCGAATCGCGGCTAACTGGACTCCCATGGCCCGGTACATCTTCATCACCGGCGGCGTGGTCTCCTCCCTGGGAAAAGGTCTCGCCTCCGCAGCGCTCGGTGCGCTCCTCCAGGCGCGTGGATATCGCGTGCGCCTGCGCAAGCTTGACCCCTACCTTAACGTCGATCCCGGGACGATGAGCCCCTACCAGCACGGCGAGGTCTTCGTGACCGAGGATGGTGCCGAGACCGACCTCGACCTGGGCCACTACGAGCGTTTCACCGGGGTCAACGCCGCCCGGGGGGACAACATCACCACCGGCCAGATCTACAAGACCATCATCGAGAAGGAGCGCCGCGGCGACTATCTGGGCGCGACGGTCCAGGTCATTCCGCACGTCACCGACGAGATCAAGGCCTTCGTCCTGTCCGATCCGGGTGAGGGTGTCGACTTCGTCCTGGTGGAGATCGGCGGCACGGTGGGTGACATCGAGGGCCTGCCCTTCTTCGAGGCCATCCGCCAGCTGGGCCAGGAACTCCCCCGGGGCATGGCCTGCTACATCCACCTGACCCTCCTGCCCTACGTCAAGACAGCCGGGGAGATGAAGACCAAGCCGACCCAGCACTCCGTCAAGGAACTGAGGTCCATCGGCATCCAGCCCGACATCCTGCTCTGCCGCTGCGAACAGCCCATCCCGGCGGCCGAGCGCCGCAAGATCGGCCAGTTCTGCAATGTACGGGAAAGCGCGGTCATCCAGGCGATGGACTCGCCCAACATCTACGCCGTGCCTCTCGACTATCACGAGCAGGGCCTCGACCGGGAAGTGCTCGACGTCTTCGGCCTTCTGGGAACCGCCCCCGAGCCCGACCTGTCCGGCTGGCAACGGGTGTCCGACCGCATGGCCCACCCCGACGGCGAGGTCACCATCGCCATTGTCGGCAAGTACACGGGCCTGACCGACGCCTACAAGTCGCTCGTCGAGGCCCTCGTCCACGGCGGCCTGGGCAGCAATGTGCGCGTGCGCCTCGACTGGATCGAGGGCGAGACCTTCGAGCACGACGAGGCCCTGATCGGCGAGCGCCTGGCCGGCGTCCACGGCGTATTGGTGCCCGGCGCCTTCGGGGAGCGGGGCGCCGGCGGTATGATCCGCGCCATCCAGTTCGCCCGCGTGCACCAGATCCCCTATTTCGGCATCTGCTTCGGCATGCAGATGGCCATGATCGAGGCGGCCCGGAACCTGGCCGGCCTCACCGAGGCCTCCTCCACCGAGTTCGGGCCCAGCCCCCAGCCGGTCGTCGGCCTGATGACCGAATGGACCCGTGGCAATGAACGCGAGACCCGGGTCGAGGGCGACGACCTAGGCGGCACCATGCGCCTTGGGGCCTACGACGCCGTCCTCACCCCCGGCTCCCGGGTGGCGGCCATCTACGGCACCGAGCACATCAGCGAACGCCACCGTCACCGCTACGAGGTCAATCTCCGTTACCGCGAGGCCATCGAGGCCACGGGCCTGGCCTTCACCGGCCTGTCCCCCGACGGCGTCCTGCCCGAGATCTGCGAGCGGGCCGACCATCCCTGGTTCGTGGGCGTCCAGTTCCACCCCGAGCTGAAGAGCCGCCCCTTCGACCCCCACCCCCTCTTCACCAGCTTCATCGGCGCCGCCAAGGACCGCAGCCGGCTGGTCTGAGACTGCGGTTCAGGGGGCGAACTGCCTGCGAAGGCGCTTCAGCAGGGTAATCTGCGGCGCGGTCGGCTTCTGGACCAGGAGGTTCCCCACCGTGGCGAAGGCGAGGCCGCGGCCGGGCGCGACCTGGGCGACGGCGTGCCAGAGGACGTTCGAGCCCTCGTGTTCAAGGACCCGTCCCTTCGCCCAGTCGACGTCGGGCCTGACCGACCATCCCAGGGCGTAGTCGCCCCCGGGCGGCGGCGTGGTGAGGCGAGCGAGGGTCGCCGGGGAGACAAGGCCATCGCCCTCCGTCAGGAACAGGCGCAGGAAGCGGGCATAGTCCGAAAGGGACATGTGGACCCCGCCTGCAGGCGCCATGGCGGCTGGGTTGTCGGCCCATTTTCCCTCCCCGACGGGCCGCGCGGACAGGGGGCCGAGGCGCAGGTGTCCCTGCGGCTGGTCCCCGGCGGGTGCGCCGAAGCCCGCTGAAGCCAGGCCCAGGGGCTTGAACAGACCCTCCCGGATGACGTCTTCCCAGGGCTTCCCCTCGATGCGCTCCAGGGCCGCCCCGGCCAGGATGTAGTTCAGGTTGCCGTAGGCGAACACGCCGGGGGTTCCCCTGGGCGGCTCGGAAAGGGCCTTCGCCACCATGGCCATCCGCTGGTCCGGCAGGCTCCTGTCGTCGGACCGGGCGGTGAATAACCACCCCCTGTCGATCACGCCTGCGTCCGAAAGGCCTGCGCGGTGCTCCATGACCGCATCGATCCGGGTCTTCGACCAGGCGGCATTCATCCCGAGGCCGGGGAACAGCTCTCCGAGGGACGAGTCCCAGCGTGCCTTGCCGGCTTCGACCGCCTGGCCGTAGAGCATGGCGGTCATGGCCTTGGTGTTGGACCCCAGGTGCCAGACGTCCCCGGGCTGGACCGGATCGGGGCTTCCGGCCCGACGCACCCCGGCGACCTCCAGGTGGATCACGCCCTCCCGCCCGACCACCACGCCGCCCAGGGCCGG
>CAIZKE010000038.1 GCA_903933475.1 uncultured Alphaproteobacteria bacterium
GTCCGCGGCCAGCTTCAGGGCCGTGGGCACCAGGTCCTCCGGCGCCACCACCCGGTTGACCAGGCCCCAGGCCTCGGCGGTCCGCGCATCCAGGAAGTTGCCCGACAGGCTCAGCTCCTTGGCTCGGTAGGGTCCGATCAGCCGCGACAGCTTCTGCGACAGGCCCCAGCCGGGGGTAATACCCACCCGGGCGTGGGTGTCGGCGAACCGGGCGTTGGTGGAGGCGATCAGCACGTCGCAGGCCAGGGCCACCTCAAATCCGCCGGTGATGGCCACCCCGTTGATGGCCCCGATCACCGGCTTGCGGCAGGCGATCACCGCCCAGGCCGGGTTCTCCGAGGGCTCGGTGGCGTTCGCCGCCCTCAGCCCGTCCGGGTCGCTGCCCAACTCCTTCAGGTCCAGCCCCGCCGTGAAGGCCCGCTCGCCCGCGCCGGTCAGCACGATCACCTTCACCGCCGGGTCCGCGTCCAGCCTCTGCAGCGTCGCGTGCAGCTCGGCCCTCAGCGCCCGGCTCAGGGCATTCATGGCGTCCGGTCTGTTGAGGGTGACCAGGGCAACCTGGTCCTTGATGTCCACGAGCAGCATGCGGTTCCTCCCGGCGGCTGAAATCTGGCGAGCAGAGGAGGGGACCGCCCCGGGGGAAGTCAAGCGGGGGCGGAGAGCGCAGCGCGACGGATGGTGCGCAACTGCGTCGCCTGTAACCCGCCTTCCGGGCTACGGGTGGCCTTGGTCGTCTTGTCTCTGGGGAAACTCCAATCTACAAAGATTGAGATGAGAACGCCGCAACCGGAAGGAACTCGAGGAAGCCTCAAGTGGATTCAACGGGCCGTGAACGAACGCTGGGCCTCGCTTGAGCAGCCGATCCTTGATGCTACCGACGCCGCCGCCATTCGCTGGACTTCGCCTCTCGCTGAGGACGACTTCTCCGAATACAGAGACGGTGGATTTCTTGATGTTGTCGGTCGCCCCGCTCTCCGCGATGCCTTGAAGTCATTCTGGCCTGCCCGGGGCCCGCAATGGGATGCCCTGGCCGTCACCTCCGGAGGCGATGTCCTTCTGGTTGAAGCGAAGGCGCATATCGCAGAGATGTGCTCACCCGGAACGGCCGCCTCTGCCATTTCGCGGGCACGTATTGAGGCTACACTGGACGAGGTTGCGTCAAGGCTGGGGGCGAAATCGGGCCGCGCCTCCTAGTGTGATCACTTTTACCAACTGGCCAACCGGATCGCACATCTGGATTTTCTCCGTAGGAACGGAGTCCCGGCTTGGCTCATCCTGGTCAACTTCGTCGGGGATCATGAGATGGCGGGACCCGAGACCGAGGAAGCTTGGGAGGCAGCCTGTCAGGTGGCCTTTCATGTCATGGGACTTGGCCGGCGGCACCGTCTCAGCCCATACATTCTGCACGTCTATCCTCGGGTCTCGGACTAAGCCGTTAGGGCTGCCGTCAGACCGACAACGAACAAGTTGGGTTCCCCCCACAGATGGGCTAAGCCTCCGCCGCAAATTCCGCCGTAAACCGGGGCCTTCGCCATGACCGAGATCGTCGACATTCTCGCCCGCCAGATCCTCGACAGCCGGGGCAACCCGACGGTGGAGGTCGATGTCGTCCTGGAGGACGGGTCCCTCGGCCGGGCCGCCGTGCCCTCGGGCGCCTCCA
>CAIZKE010000039.1 GCA_903933475.1 uncultured Alphaproteobacteria bacterium
AAGGACGTGCGCCCCGAGCACATGATCCCCGACGCCCACGACCCGTCGGTCAAGCACGCGCCGATGATGACCACAGCGGACCTCTCCCTGCGGTTCGACCCCCTCTACGAACCCATCTCCCGCCGGTTCCACAAGGACCCGCAGGCCCTCGCCGACGCCTTTGCCCGGGCCTGGTTCAAGCTGACCCATCGGGACATGGGCCCGCGCGTCCGTTACCTCGGTTCGGACGTACCGGCCGAGGTGCTGATCTGGCAGGATCCCGTCCCGGCGGTGGACCATCCCCTGGTCGACGCCGCCGACATCGCGGCCCTGAAGGCCGAGGTCCTCGCCTCGGGCCTGTCGGTGCCGGAACTGGTCACCACGGCCTGGGCCTCCGCCTCGACCTTCCGTGGGTCAGACAAGCGGGGAGGGGCTAACGGCGCCCGGATCCGCCTGACGCCGCAGAAGGACTGGGAGGTCAACTCGCCGGCCCAGCTGACGCGGGTCCTGGCAGCCCTGGAGGGCATCCGTGACCGGTTCAACGCCAAGTCCGGCGGCAAGAAGATCTCTCTGGCCGACCTGATCGTCCTCGCCGGCTCTGCGGCAGTCGAGGCTGCGGCGAAGGCCGCGGGCCAGTCCATCACCGTGCCCTTCACCCCGGGTCGGACGGATGCGACGGCCGAGCAGACGGATTACCACTCCTTCGCCGTGCTCGAGCCCCGGGCCGACGGCTTCCGCAACTATCGCGGTGCCGGCGTGACGGGAGCAGGGGAGGAACTACTGGTCGACCGTGCCCAGCTGCTCTGCCTCACGGCACCGGAAATGACCGCCCTGGTGGGCGGCCTGCGGGTCCTGGGCGCCAACCACGGCGGCTCCGCCCATGGGGTCTTCACAGACCGCGTCGGCGTCCTGTCCAACGCCTTCTTCGTGAACCTGCTGGACATGGACGTCGCCTGGACCTCTTCAGGTGAAGACCTGTTCGAGGGCCGGGACCGCGCGACGGGCAAGGTCGTGCGCACCGCCACCCGCGCCGACCTGGTCTTTGCCTCCAACTCCGAGTTGCGTGCCCTGGCTGAGGTCTACGCCCAGGACGACGCCGCCGGGAAGTTCACGGCCGACTTCGTCAAGGCCTGGACCAAGGTGATGGAGCTGGACCGGTTCGACCTGGCCTGATCCGCGTTCGGAGACTGTAAGAAGGCACGGCCCCTCGGGTGAGGACCCAAGGGGCCGTTTGTCTTTCCCGAGCACCCCCTGGCAGACACGGGGCCTCAGGCGGGAGCTTCGCTGAACGTCGCCCAGGGGCCCTCTATGGCGAAGGTCCGCCCTGGCGCGTAGGCGTTTACGAACAGGAATCGCCCGTCTGGAGAGAAGCAGGCACCGGCCAGCTCAGTGCGCATCCGAAGGCGGGCAAGGGCGCAGACCTTCCCCGCTGGCGTGACGACCTTGAGGTGGTTGGGGCTCAGACCGACCCGGTCCTCGCATACGACGAGGTGGCCGGAGGGGGCGATGGTCACATTGTCCGCATAGTCCATCACCCGGCTGTCACGGGACTCCAGGAACAGCTGCAGCTGGTCCGCCCCGGTCTTGGGCTGTGAGGTCAGACGGAAAATCTGCCCCAGCCGCCGGTCGCCGCCAGAGGTGCAGGTGAAGAAGATATCGCAGCCGCCATCTGGCCTTGCCGCCAGGTGGACACCCTCGCCCCGGGCGAACAGAACGCCACCCGCTGCATGTCCCCGCTGGCGCAGGTCATCCTTCGGGCTCTCAACCTCATCGAGGTCGATCCATCGCACGGCGCGCACTTCTCCGACGGTCAGGTCGGTCCGGCGCCAGTTACGACTGTCGCTCCCCCCGGCCTCGAAGGCCAGGGCCTGAAGCCGCCCGCCCCCGGTGAGCCGGCCGGGTGAGTTGGGCAGGAACCGGTAGAGAAGACCATCGTCGCGGTCCTCGGTCAGGTAGACCGTCCCCGAGGCCGGATCGACCGCCGCCGCCTCATGCCGGAAGCGACCCATGGCGATCAGCGGAACTGGCACCACGGGGCCTGGTGCCTCCGCGGGGACCTCAAAGATCCAGCCATGGCTGGCACCTGTTTTCGGCGCAGTGAGCACAGTCTCCTCGCAGGTCAGCCAGGCGCCCCACGGGGTGGAGCCACCTGCGCAGTTCAATGCAGTCCCGGCCAGGGAGAGGAACTGCCGCTCGCGCCGCCCTGTCGCGGGATCGATGATCAGGGTGGTCACCCCCCCGGGCAGGACCCGGCCGTCGGCGCTACGGTCGAAGGCGGACAGGGTGCCCAGCCTCGCCTCCAGGTCCGGTCGTCCACCAGTGGGTCCCAGCCTGTGTTCGCCCTCGTCCAACTCATGGTTGCGCATCAGGGCCAGGCGGCCGTCCGGCAGGGCAAGGCACCCCATGCCGTCATAGTGGTCCGGTGCCAGGAAGCCGTCATCCATCACCTCACCGGCGCGGGAGATGACCTGGTAGGAAAACCCAGCTGGAAGGTCCAGCACACCGGCCGGATCCGGCCTCAGGGTGCCATAGCCCCGGACCTCATCGAG
>CAIZKE010000040.1 GCA_903933475.1 uncultured Alphaproteobacteria bacterium
CGTACGCCCAGCAGCTTGGTGCCCTTGGCCGCCCAGTCGCGGGACGAACCCGTGCCGTATTCCTTGCCGGCAAAGATCACCATCGGCCGGCCTTCCGACTGGTAGCGCATGGCGGCGTCGTAGATCGCCATGGTGTCACCGGAGGGGAAGTGGCGGGTCACGCCGCCTTCGATCTCAGGGGTGATCTTGTTACGGATGCGGATGTTGGCGAAGGTACCCCGCATCATCACCTCATGGTTCCCTCGGCGGGCGCCATACGAGTTGAACTCGGTGGTCGGGACCTGGTGCTCGCGCAGGTAGACCCCGGCCGGCGAGCTGGCCTTGATCGAGCCGGCCGGCGAGATGTGGTCGGTGGTGATCGAGTCGCCGAACACGCCGAGGATCCGCGCCTCGATCACGTCGGTGACCGCCTCGGGCTCCATCTTCATGTCCTGGAAGTAGGGCGGGTTCTGGACGTAGGTCGAGCCCATGTCCCAGGCGTAGGTCTGGCCGCCGGCCACCTTGATCCCCTGCCAGTTCTTGTCGCCCTTGAAGACGTCGGAATAGCGGGTGGCGAACATCTTCTCGGTGACATGCTTGCGCTGCAGGGCGGCGATCTCGGCCGAGGTCGGCCAGATGTCCTTGAGGTAGACGGGCTTGCCGTCCTTGCCCTCGCCAATCGGGTCGTTGGCCAGATCGATCAGCATGCTGCCCGCAAGGGCGTAGGCCACCACCAGGGGCGGTGAGGCCAGGTAGTTGGCCCGGGTGTCGGGATTGACCCGGCCCTCGAAGTTGCGGTTCCCGGAGAGGACCGAGCAGGCCACCAGGTCGGCGGACTGGATGGTTTCGGCGATGGCCTCGGACAGGGGACCGGAGTTACCGATGCAGGTCGTGCAGCCGTAGCCGACCAGGTTGAAGCCGAGGGCGTCCAGGCTCTTGGTCAGGCCTGCGGACTTCAGGTAGTCGGTGACCACCTGGCTTCCGGGGGCGAGGGAGGTCTTGACCCAGGGCTTCACCTTCAGCCCCTTCTCCACCGCCTTCTTGGCCACCAGGCCGGCCGCGATCAGGACGCTGGGGTTGGAGGTGTTGGTGCAGGAGGTGATCGCGGCGATCACGACGTCGCCGTCGCCCAGGTCGTAGGATTCACCCTTCACCTCGGCGCGCGGAGCGCCAGGCTCGCGACCGAACTCCTTGCCGAGGGCGGCGCGGAACTCGGAGGCGGCGTCGCTGAGAAGGACCCGGTCCTGGGGCCGCTTCGGGCCGGCCAGGGAGGGCAGCACCGAGCCCAGGTCAAGCTCGAGGGTGTCGGTGAAGACCGGGTCCGGATCGCCGGGCTCGAACCACAGCCCCTGCGCCTTGGCATAGGCCTCGACCAGGTCGACCCGGGCGGAGTCCCGGCCCGTGGCGCGCAGGTAATCGATGGTGGCCCGGGTGACCGGGAAAAAGCCGCAGGTGGCACCGTATTCCGGGGCCATGTTGGCGATGGTCGCCTGGTCCTCGAGGGTCAGGCCCGCGAGGCCCGGACCGAAGAACTCGACGAACTTGCCCACTACGCCCTTCTTGCGGAGCATCTGGGTGACGGTGAGCACCAGGTCGGTCGCCGTGGACCCCTCGGGCATTTCGCCGGTGAAGCGGAAGCCGATGACCTCCGGGATCAGCATGGGGATGGGCTGGCCAAGCATGGCCGCCTCGGCCTCGATGCCGCCCACGCCCCAGCCCAGGACGGCCAGGCCGTTGATCATGGTGGTGTGGGAATCAGTGCCGACGACCGTGTCGGGATAGGCCAGGGCCGAACCGTCCTCGTCCCCGGTCCAGACGGTCTGGGCCAGGTACTCCAGGTTCACCTGGTGGCAGATACCGGTGCCGGGGGGCACGACGCGGAAGTTGTTGAAGGCGGACGAGCCCCAGCGCAGGAAGCGATAGCGCTCGATATTGCGCTCGTACTCGCGATCGACATTCTCGCCGAAGGCCTTGGCGGTACCGAAGGCGTCCACCATCACGGAGTGGTCGATGACCAGGTCGACGGGGTTCAGGGGATTGATCTTCTCGGGATCGGCGCCGAGCTTGGTCATGGCATCGCGCATGGCGGCCAGGTCGACCACCGCAGGTACGCCGGTGAAGTCCTGCATAAGCACCCGGGCCGGGCGGAAGCTGATCTCGTGCTCCACGGCGCCCTTGTTATCGAGCCAGGCAGCCAGGGCCTTGATGTCGTCGGCACCCACCGTGGCGCCGTCTTCGTTGCGCAGCAGGTTCTCCAGCAGCACCTTCATCGAGGCCGGGAGTCGGGCTAGGCCCGCAAGACCGGCTTCCTCGGCAGCCGGAAGGCTGTAGTAAAAATAGGTCTTGTCTCCCACCGTGAGTTCGCGGCGGGTCTTGAGGCTGTCGATTGACGCCATGTCAGGGATCCTTCCTCTGTTCCGGACTGCACACAAAACGAACCGGAGATCGCGCACCAACACGGGCGGACACACAGCGTTCGCCCCGGCGCCGCGAACGTCCTCCAGGACGGGTGCGACCGCGGGCGTCATAGACCTTCAGCGGGGCCGCGTCCATGCGCCGGCCGGGAGGAAGTGGTGACCCTGACCCTCAGCCTCGGGGACCTGTCCCTCTCCCGGGGCGGACGGCGACTGTTTTCGGGCCTGCACCTGCGCCTGGAAGCCGGGCAGGCCTGCGCCCTGACGGGCCCCAACGGGTCGGGGAAGACCAGCCTGCTGAGGGCCGTGGCGGGCCTGGGCGAAGTGGACTCCGGGCAGATCGAATTCGGCGGGACCGACCCGGGGACGGCGCGCGCCTCGGGCCTGCACCTCCTCGGCCACCTCGACGGCCTGAAGGCCTCGCGGACCGCCGGCGAGGAACTGGACTTCTGGACCCGCTGGCAGGGCGGGGGCCCCGAGGCGATGGAGGCGGCGGTCCTTCGCCTGGACCTGCTCCGGCTGCTGGACCTCGAGGTCCGGCGTCTGTCGGCGGGGCAGAGGCGCCGCCTGGCCCTCGCCCGCCTGCTGTCGTCGCCCCGGCCCCTCTGGCTGCTCGACGAGCCCCTCAGCCCCCTCGACGCCCACTGGCGGGCCCAGGTCCTCGACATCATGGCCGGACACCTGGCCGGGGGTGGCCTCATCCTGGCCGCGGTGCATGACCCCCTGCCGGTGGCCACCGTCGCCCTGGAGATCGCCCCGTGAACCCCGCCCTCGGACTCCTGCGCCGGGAAATCGCCATCGCCTGGGGGCGAGGCGGCGGACTCATGGTGACGGGCGGCTTCTTCGCCGGGGCGACCCTGCTTCTGCCCCTCGCCTCGGGACCCGAGCCGGAGCGGCTGGCCCAGATCGCGCCGGGTGCGGCCTGGACGGTCCTGGCCCTTTCCGCCCTCCTCGGCCTCGAGCGGCTGTTCGAGCGGGACTATGAGGACGGGGCCCTGGACCTGATGGCCCACGCCAGCCTGCCGCTGGAGTTCACCTGCGCCCTGAAGTGCCTCGGGCATTGGCTGGCCACGGGCGCACCCCTGGCGGTCCTGGCACCCCTGGCGGCGATCGCCCTGGGGGCCTCGCCGGCCCTGGCGCCCCTGCTGTTCGCCTGCGCCCTGGCGGGGGGGCTGGCCTTCGCCTTCACCGGCGGGATCGGGGCGGCCCTCAGCCTGGGCGCCCGGCGCGGCGGGCTGCTGACCGCCGTCATCGTCCTACCCCTCTTCGTGCCGCCGGTGATCTTCGGCGGCGGTGCCCTTCACGCCTTCGACTCGGGCCTGCCCTGGCGCGCCGGCTTCGCCCTGCTCGGGGCCTACGCCGCAGCAGCGGTCGCCGTGGGCCCCCTGGCCATGGCGGCGGCCTGCCGCAACGCCCTGTCCTGAGGCCCCCTGGCGAGGCCTGCGACGGAAACGGGGCAGACGCGCGTTCGTATTGGCAAGGGGTGCATCCAAGGAGCACAGACATGACCCATTCCAAACTCAGAGCCGCCGGCGTTGCTGCGGTGATCGCCCTCGCCGCCGCCGGCGCGAGCTTCGCCCAGTCCCCGCCCCCAGGCGGCCCTGCGCCCGGCGCCATGCGGATGATGCGGCTGGAGGGACCCGGTCCCGAGGCCCGGGCCCAGCGCCTCCGCGACATCCTGCAGCTGACCCCCGCCCAGGAGCCAGCCCTGAAGGCCTTCCTCCTGGCCCAGAAGCCGCCTGGGCCGCCTGCGCCTCCCCAGGCGGGCGCCAAGGCCCTGACCACGCCTGAGCGTCTGGACCGGCAGCGGGCCCGCTTGGTGGAGCGCCTCGCGGCCTTCGACCAGCGCGCCGCAGCCAGCCGGACCTTCTACGCCCAGCTGACGCCTTCCCAGAAGAAGGCCTTCGACGCCCTTCCCCAGGAGGGCGGCGGGCACCGGGAAATCCGCGTCGAGCGCCGGATGATGGGCCCCGGCGGCCCGCCCATGGAGCACGACCGTCCGGAATAGCCCGCCGGAACCCTGCACCGGCGGCTTTCCGTTGCCGCCGGCGCAGACCGGGGCTAAGGGGCGGGGCATGACGCAGGCCCTCGCCTTCCTCTACAACCCGCACCGCTTCATGGCCTTCTCGGCCTGGGCCGCGCCGCTTCTCGGGGCCCTCGCCCTGGGCCTCGCCGCGGCAGGGCTCTGGCTGGGCTTCACCGCCCCCGAGGACTACCAGCAGGGCGATACCGTGAGGATCATGTTCATCCATGTCCCCGCGGCCTGGCTGGGCCTCTTTGTCTATCTCTGCATGGGCGGCGCCAGCTTCCTCTCGCTGGTGTTTCGCCAGGCCCTGGCCGACGCCGCCGCCCGCGCCGCGGCGCCCCTGGGGGCGGTCTTCACCGGCCTGGCCCTGGCCACCGGTTCGCTCTGGGGAAAGCCCATGTGGGGCACCTGGTGGGTCTGGGATGCGCGGCTGACCAGCGTCTTCGTCCTCTTCCTCTTCTACCTCGCCTACATGGCCCTTCGCGCCGCCATTGACGACGAGGCCAAGGGTGCCCGGGCGGCCGCCATCCTGGCCCTGGTGGGCCTGGTCAACGTGCCCGTGGTGCACTGGTCGGTGGAGTGGTGGAATACCCTGCACCAGGGCCGGACGGTCTTCGCGGCGGGCGGATCGCGGGCGGCGAGCGTCTTCCTGGTTCCCCTGTTCCTGATGAGCCTGTCCTACATGGCCGGCTTCGGCTCGCTCTGGCTGGTGCGGATTCGCGGCGAGGTCTGGCGCCGCCGGGCCGCCGCCGCCGAGGCCCGGCTCGCGAGATGACCCATGCTTGACCTCGATCCTGGCGAATACGGCCTCTACATCTGGACGGCCTACGGCCTGAGCGCCGCGGGCCTGGCCTGGCTGGCGGCGTCCAGCCTGGCCTTTGCCCGGCGCTGGCGCCGTCGAGCGGAGTCCCTCGAGGCCCGGGCGGCGGTCGAGGACGGCGAAGGCGGGCGTCCGTGAAGCGCCTGGCCGCCTTCGCCCCGGTGGTCGTCCTCCTGGCGCTCGGCCTGCTCTTCATACTGTTCGGGCTCCGGAACGACCCCAAGTTCCTGCCCAGGGCCCTTGTCGGAAAGCCGGTCCCGGAGGTGGTGCTCCCGACCCTGGCAGACGGCCTGCCCGACACCCTGTCGGACCCTGGCGGTCGGCCCTACCTGGTCAATGTCTTCGCCTCCTGGTGCGCGCCCTGCGAGATCGAAGCGCCGATCCTGGTGGGGCTGAAGGCCCGCGGCGTGCGCATTGTCGGAGTGGCCTACAAGGACGACCCGGAAAAGACCCGGGCCTTCCTCGGCAGGACGGGGGATCCCTACGACCGGATCCTCGTGGATCGGGAGGGACGGGCAGGAATCGAGCTGGGCGTCTCCGGCGTGCCTGAGACCTACCTTGTCGACGGCTCGGGCCGGATCCTCGACAAGATCTCCGCCCCCGTCACCGAAGCCGACGCCGCCCGCCTGCTGGCGCGTCTGGAGCGTTAACCTTTCCTGAACCGGGCGCCTTGAGGGTCAGGGCTCATTAACCCTGTTTCGAGGCCGCCATGGTCACTCCAATGCGCGCTGGTGCGCCCACCTTCCCGACCGAAAGGCCCCTGCGTCTCCCCGAGGGTGCCCAGGCGCCCGTCCAGGGGCGCAAAGACCTGAGACCGGAGCCGGGTATCACCGTCCGCACCCCGGCGCAGGACCTGTCGACAGCGACTTCGGGACAGGAGGTGAAGTCGGCGGCGGCGGACCCCGCCACGCCCGCGCGGATGCCCCGCCCAGGGTCACTCATCGACATCCGGGTCTAGGACCTGTTTCGATCCGATGACCGGTTCCCAGTTATCGGAACCAGATCTAGGCTCCGGACTTCTTCGATTTCTTCTTTTTCTTCCCACCGGACTTGGCGGCAGGATCCACCGCCGCGGTTTCCGGGGGTCCGGCGATCAGTCGTCCCAGGTCCTTGAGGAATCGGGCGCGCTTGTCCTTGGGCAGGCGGGCCAGCAGAGCCTGGTCCACTTCGGCCGCAGCAGGACGGGAGGCGTCGAGGCGTTCGCGTCCCGCCTCCGTCAAACGGACCTGTTTGGCGCGGGCGTCCGTGGTGGACCGGCTGCGCTCCAGAAGGCCCCGCTCGGCCAGCCGCGCGACAAGCTCGGCCAGGGTGGAGCGGTCCACTCCGGTGGCAGCGACCAGTTGGGACTGGGTGGCGCCATCTTCGGCTGCGACGGCTTCGAGGATCGCATGCTGGCGGGGAGTCAGGGCTCCCGGGCCGGCGATCCCGGCGTGTAGCTCGGCGGCGGTCTGCACGGCGCGGTGCAGCATCCGGCTGATGGAGGGCTCTGCCCCGTCTTCAGGGCTGGGTTTTCTCGACATGGCGGCGCTCCGTTTATTCCACCGGCGGGGGTGGTGTCTCCTCGGATTGGGCGTAACGCAGGATCAAGGGGGCCTGGGCCAGGCCGAATGCGACGTGGATAAGGCTCGATCCCGGAAAACGGAAGGCCAGCCAGACGCCCTCGGCCTGAGTCCGCCAGATGGCTTCATTCACCCCCGCCATGACAAGGAAAAAGACGCCATAGCGCAGGGTCAGGCGCCTCCAGCCCTCGTCGGGCAAGGGCAGGCTTGAGCCCAGCAGCATCTTCAGGAAGTTCCGCCCGGTCGCGAGGCCGCCCAGCAGCAGCCCGCCGAAGGCGAGGGAGGTCACCGTGGGCTTGACGTAGATGAACCGCGGATCATCGAAGATCAGGGTCAGGAGGCCGAAGACCAGGGCCAGGACCCCGGCGGCCAGGGGCATGGGGGCGATCCGCCGCTCGAGGATGTAGCCGGTCACCAGGGCGATGGCCGCGCCAGCCACCAGGCCCCAGCTGGCCAGGACCATGTCCCGGGTGATGACGTAGCCGATGACCAGGCCCAGGGGCCAGCCGAAATCCACGAGGCTGGAGATCCAGCGCCGCGCGCCGCCTCTGCCTTCCGGCATGGCTCAGCCCTCCCCGAGGCCGACGACAGTCCGCGCGAAGGCGCGGGCGTCAAAGGGTTGCAGGTCCTCGATTCCCTCGCCCACGCCGATCAGCTTGATCGGCGAGTCCGAAGCCTGGGCCACAGGCACCAGGACGCCGCCCCGGGCCGTGCCATCCAGCTTGGTCATGACGATGCCGCTGACCCCGATCTGGTTGCCGAAGATGTTCTCCTGGGCCAGGGCGTTGCGACCCACCGTGGCGTCCAGCACCAGAAGGGTCTCGTGCGGGGCGTCGGGATCGACCTTCTTGATCACCCGGATCACCTTGAGGAGCTCGTCCATGAGCCCCTGCTTGTTCTGCAGCCGGCCCGCCGTGTCGATCAGCACCACGTCATGGCCGTCGGCGCGGGCCCGCTCGATGGCGTCGTAGGCCAGCCCTGCGGCGTCGGAGCCCGTCGGACGGCTCATGAAGTCGGCGCCGGCCCGTTCAGCCCAGACCTTGAGCTGCTCGACCGCCGCGGCGCGGAAGGTGTCGCAGGCCACCACGAGGACCCGGGCGCCACGGCCCTTCAGGTCGGCGGCGATCTTGCCCAGGGTGGTCGTCTTGCCCGAACCATTGACCCCAATGAACAGGACCACATAGGGCCGGGGCCCGGACAGGGGGTCGAACCGGCCCTCATGCCCCGCCAGTTCGTCGGCGATGGCCTCGGACAGGGCCTCCAGGACCTCGGCCTCGTCCACCGCCTTGCCGAACCGGGTCGCAGCGAAGGCTTCGGTGATCCGCGCCGCGGACTTCGGGCCCAGGTCGGCCTCGATCAGCATCTCTTCCAGGGCATCCAGCCGGGCCTGGTCGAGGGGCTGGCGCGTCAAGGTCGACGCCACCTGCTCGGTCAGGGCGCGGGAGGTCCGGGCAAGGCCGCCCGTGAGCCTCTGGAACCAGCCTGTCTTCGGTTCAGTCATGCAACGTTTCTAGCGCCTGACCGCCAGCGATCCTAGGGTGGGGTTCAGCCAGAAGCCGACGCCCGTCCTGGCCGGTGACCCGGAAGGTCTGGATCTCCCCGACAGGCACGGAACCGGAAAACGCGATCTCCGAGAAGTCTTCGGCCCGCGCCAGCCCGGGCCGCTCGACCAGGCCCTGGACCACGCTTCCGACCCGGGACGCCAGGTGCCGGGACAGGGCCGCCTCGCCCACCGCCCGGAGCCGGGCCGCGCGCTCGCGCACCTCCGCCTTCGGGACCGGCGGCATCCGCGCGGCCGGCGTGCCCGGGCGGGGGCTGTAGGGAAAGACGTGCAGGAAGGCGAGGCCGGCCGCCTCCACTAGGTCGAGGGTGTTGCGGAACATGGCCTCGGTCTCGGTGGGGAAGCCGGCGATCAGGTCGGCACCGAAGGCGACGTCCGGGCGCACGGCCCGCACGTCGGCGACGAGCCTGAGGGCGTCGGCCCGGCTGTGGCGGCGCTTCATACGCTTGAGGATCATGTCGTCCCCGGCCTGCAGGGACAGGTGCAGGTGCGGCATGAAGCGGGGCTCATTCCCGAGCAGGGCCATGAGGTCGGGGTCGATCTCGGCGGCGTCGATGGAGGACAGGCGCAGGCGCGGCAGCTCGGGGACCAGGCGCAGGATCCGGCCCGCCAGCTGGCCCAGCGTGGGGGCGCCGGGCAGGTCCGCCCCCCAGCTGGTGACGTCGACCCCGGTCAGCACCACCTCCCGGCAACCCTCGGCCGCCAGGCGGCGGACCTGTTCCACCACCTCGCCTGCGGGAACCGACCTGGAGTTTCCGCGGCCGAAGGGAATGACGCAGAAGGTGCAGCGGTGGTCGCAGCCGTTCTGGACCTCGACATAGGCCCGGGCCCGGTCGCGCACGCCGGCGATCAGGTGTCCAGCGGTCTCGCGCACGCTCATGATGTCGTTGACCCGCACCCGGGGCCCCTCGGCCAGGGGCGAGAGGGCGCCTGGGCGGGCCTTGTCGGCATTGCCCAGGACAAGGTCGACCTCGGGCATGGCCGCGAAGGTTTCCGGCTCGATCTGGGCGGCGCAGCCGGTGACGATGAGCCGTGCGCCCGGGGTCTCCCGCCGCGCCTTGCGGATCGCCTGCCGGGCCTGGCGCACGGCCTCCCCGGTCACGGCGCAGGTGTTGAAGACCACGGCGTCCGTCACCCCGTCCTCGGCGGCGCGGGCGCGGATCACCTCGCTCTCGTAGGCGTTGAGGCGGCAGCCGAAGGTGACGACCCGGACTTCGGAGCCGGTCATGACAGCCGCCCTTCGAACTCAATCTCGACGTCGCCGGTCATGTGGACGTGGCCGTCGACGCGCCAAGCGATCTCCAGGTCGCCGCCGTCGAGGGCGACTACGGCCTGCGGATCCGCCAGGCCCCGCCGCACGGCAGCGACGAGGGCGGCGCAGGCTCCGGAGCCACAGGCCCGGGTCAGGCCTGCCGCACGCTCCCAGACCCTGAGGCGGAGATGGGACCGGTCCCGGACCTCGGCAAAGCCCGCATTTACCCGGTCCGGGAAGACGGGACTCCCCTCGATCCGGGGCCCGAAGCGCCCCGCGTCCACCGCCTCTGCCGAGGCGACGAAAAAGACAGCATGGGGATTTCCCATGGACAGGCAGGTGGCCGCGCCAAGGTCGCCGGCCTCGGGCACGTGCACGGCGAGGGTGTCGGCGGGACCCGCCAGGGGAATGGCGCGCCAGTTCAGCCGCGGCCGGCCCATGTCCACCGCCACGCGAAGGGGGCCCCGGCGCCAGGCCCGGAGAAGGCCGCCCGCAGTCTCCAGTCGTACCTCTTCGACACCGGACTCCTCCAGGAGGCGCCAGGCCACGCAGCGGGTGGCGTTGCCGCAGGCGCCGGCCTCGCCCCCGTCGGGATTCCAGAACCGCACGGTGGCGTCGGCTTCGTCGGCCTTGCCGATGACCACGAACTGGTCGCAGCCGATCCCGCCCGACCGCGCAGCCAGGCGGCGGATCGTCCCGGGGTCGGGGTCGAATCCGTC
>CAIZKE010000041.1 GCA_903933475.1 uncultured Alphaproteobacteria bacterium
AGGCTGACGGCCACTATGTAAAGTAGGATGATGAAGGCCACCTGATCGAAGGCAAAAACCCGGATCCGCTCTTCAAGCTCAAAACCGATCCCGCCGGCACCAACGATTCCCAGTACCGCTGCATTCCGGAAATTGCTTTCCAGGAAATACAGGCACTGGCTGGCCATGATCGGAGCCATTTGGGGCGCGAGGCCAAACCGCAGTTCGAGCAGGGGAGAAACCCCGGCTGCACGCACGCCTTCGACGGGACCGGGGTCGCCATTCTCCAGCGCTTCCGCGAACAGTTTGGAGAGGCTCGGAATATCAGCGGCGGCAAGCGCCAGTACCCCGCCGAACGGACCGAGGCCGAAGGCAGCGACAAAGATCAGGGCCCACACCAGGGCGGGAACACCCCGGAAGATGTCCAAGCCGCGGCGGTAGATGAAGTGGAAGACGGGGTTTCTGACGACGTTCTTCGCGCCGATGATGCCAAGCGGAATGGCCGCGAGCACTCCGAGGCATGTGCCGGCAAGGGCCATGGCCAGGGTTTCGATCAGTGCAGTGAGTATCCGGGAAAAATCGCCTCCGTCGCTTGGAGGGACCATGGCTGCGAGGAACTGCCCGAGCTTACCAAAGCCGGCCGCCATCCCTTTCGGCGAGAGACCCAGATCCATGATCATCGCGACAACCGCCGCTAGGCCCAGCGCGGTCCAAAGGATGCCCCGGACCAGACCCCAGTTCCCGGTCACCGGTCTTGTCTGGGCGGACGTGACGCTCATGGCTCTCTGTCCTGCGAGAGTATGAGGCGATGGCGGATGGCTTCGGAGGTCAGGTCGATGACAAAGATCACCGATACCAGGAGGAGCAGGATCGCGAGGTAGGTGCTGAACTCCGTGTAGGTGATCGCTCGCTGAAGTTCGAGGCCGATGCCTCCGGCTCCCACGATCCCAAGGGCTCCGGCTGCCGCGACGTTACCCTCGAGTCGCAGTAAGCTGTAGGAGGCGTAGTTGGGCAATACCTGCGGGATGAGTCCAAAACGTATCCGGGTCAGCAGGCCTGCGCCCGCCGCATCCAATGCCTCAAGTTGCCGCGGATCGACTTCTTCATTGATCTCGGCGAAGAGCTTGCCCAGACTGCCAACTGTGCTGACGGTAAGGGCGATGACCCCCGCTGTAGGCCCCGCTCCGAAGGCAGCAACCAGTATCAGGGCGAGCACGAGGTCCGGGAGCGTCCGGATCACTTCCAGCGCCCTGCGGACAACAAACCGGACAGGTGCCCAGGGCATGAGGTTCCGCGCGCACAGGAATGAGGCCAGCGTCGCCCCTACGGCACCGAACACCGTGGCCAGAGCGGCCATCTCCAGGGTTTCGCGTATCGCATCCAGCCACCTGGGCAGGTCATAGAACCAGGCGCTCAGGGAACCTGGCGTCTCCGTCCCCCGGAAGAGAACCTCGCCCCTGAGTTCCGGGACCAGGCGCGACAGGAAATCCAGAATCCTGCGGGCAGGATCTCCGCCTATGTCCGCCGTGAAGAACTGACTTTGATGGAAGGCCGCTGCGAGCAGGAGGCTGGCGATAAGTAGGCCGGCGCTGCTCTTCAGCCACTGCCTGCGAAGTTGCCGTCGCCGAGCGGCTTCGAAGTCCGCTATGGCGTTGTCCGGGCTCACCTTGAGGGCGCGGCCATCGCGGGCGACAGGGCTTCGGCTTCAGTCGGATCAAAACTCCCCGCCCCTGGCTTCAATGTCGAGGCGGCTGCGAAGGCCTCGGGTGACTCCAGGTGCATCGCGACATAGATCCCCACAAGCCGGTAACGGATCTGGTCCGGCATATCCCGCCGTACAACCAGCGCCGTCTGCGCCCGGGGCCGTCCTCGCCAGACGATTTTCAGGTCGCTACATGGCTTTGCGGTTGGCGTATCCCCGCGACAGGTCCTCTCCCAAGCGTCCCCGTTGAGCACCAGTACATCGGCGCTGCGGGACCGTAAGAGCTGTGCAGCGGCGGTAGCGCTTTCGGCCTTGATTTCGCTTGAAAAGAAACCCTGTCCCGCCCCCTGGTCAGACAGCGCCGCGCGAGGGCCGGTGAAGTCGTAGTTTGCGGAACCCGCGAATACGGCTCTGCGACCCTTCAGGTCCGCAAAGGACGTGATCCCGGATGCTGCCGCGACTGCGACGACGACGGGGACCCGGCCGGCCTCACCTTTTGGGGTCACGGTCAGGATGGCGCGGACCTTGTCCGCGGCAAGGGCGTAGGACCCTGGGTCAAGTTCCGCCATGTCAACACTCCCGGCGGCCAAGGCTGCGGCGGCGGAGCGCCTGTCCGCGAGCGGGCAGTCAATAACCTGAACACCGAGACGTGCGGACAGCAGTTTGTGAAGGCTCATCAGGCCCGGAGGCGCGCCGGCAGGCAGTGGGCGGCAGGCGCCAGCGGCCCCTATGCTTGCCAGGCGGAAGGGGTCCGCATGGACGGCGGTGGGGACCAGGAAGAAAATCGACGCAATGACCGAGAGTCGCCTCATTTTCCTTCTCCTGGCCGTCCACCCTTGCGGCGTTCGGCCGCGTCTGCATTGCGCAGGCGGATAACCTCGGAATAGTAACTCCGGTCGATCGCCATGAAGGAAGACCCCTCCGGCTGCCCAATTCCGGTCCAGAGGTCAGGTTCGTCGTAGGCCATGGAGGCCATGGCCCCGCGCAACAGGTCAATATCCGCCTGAGGCCGGTCCGTCCGAACAACGATGGAGGTGTCAGGTATCGGGCCCAATACCCAGATGATCCTGAAGTCCTTGATGTTGACCAGACCGCGGGCGGCCATGGTGTAGATCGACCCCGTGGTGAAACCATGCTCAGGATCGCCGCCAGCAACCTGCACAAAGGTGGCGTCAAACTGCCCGTTCGCCAGCGCCATTACGGACTGTGTATGGCCTCCGGCAAATGTGGTTTTTGAGAAGAAGCTCTCAGGATCAATGCCGGCTTCCCTCATTTTCGCTCTGGGGAAGAGGTAGCCAGAGGTCGAATTGAAGTCGACATATCCCAAGGTCTTACCCCGCAGATCCTGCAGCTTCCGGTAGGGGCTGTCCGCGCGGACGACGAGCGCCGAGTAGTATCCCGTTCCTCCATCGGCATGGCGAACTGTGAGGATCGGGGCGATCTTGTCTCCGACCTGGGCATCCGCATTCGCGTAGGCAGCGCCGGCCAGGGTGGCGACGTCGACCTGTCCGGAGGCGAGGGCCTGAATGACCCCGTTGTAGTCGGAGGCCTCGAACAGCTTCACCGGGCGGCCAGTCACCTTTGCAAGATAGCTCTGGTAACCATCGCGCCGCTTCACCAGGGCGGGATCATTGTTTGAACCTTGAATGGAGAGGCGCAGCTCACGGTCCGCCGTTTCCGGCGCGCGCCCACAGGCGGACAGCGCCGCAAGAAGGCCCCCCATAAAGAGAAGGCAAACCAGTCGTCGCATCCTGAGGGTCACCGAATACAGCCAATGCGTGAACGAGGTCCGGGACATCTACGTGGCTCAGGCTGATGTCGCGGATATGACGAAGGCTGGCACGCAAGCTCAACCTATTCAGGATTTGTGGGACTCAGGCGGCTTGTCCACAGCCGGCGTCGCGCGCCCTGTCTCCTTCGGGGTGATCGATCCCAGGCCCGACCAGAACCCTGGGGCTTTGTACCTCGGTACCTTGGCGCAAACCGGAGGTCACTCCAGGTACAACTTCCGGAGCCGGGCCATTTCCGCGGGGCCGACCCCGGCCTCAGCCTGAAGATAGGCGTCGACGGAACCCCAGCGCCTATCGATTTCGTCCAGGGCGAAGGTCAGGTAGCTTTGGCCGGAGGCATTCTTCAGGGGCTGCGGCTTCAGGTACTTTGGATCCTTCTGGTACTGGGCGTACATCGCAGCGCCTGGATTGGCGGCGATGAGCTCAGGCGTCAATTTCGGCATTTCGTATTCGGGGCGCCGGTAGGTGGTGGAGAGATGGTAGTCCGCAAGAACGGTCTCCATCGGCACTCCGAGTGCGCGCAGGATCAGCGCGGTCGCAAATCCGGTCCGATCCTGCCCAGCTGAACAGTTGTAGACGACAGGGCCGTCGTGCCGCAGCAGGCTTGCGAAGAGAACGCGGATCTGAGGCACCAGCAATTCGGGGAAACCTCGATACACAGCTTCCATCTCAGGGATTCCGGGTTTCCCGCCGAGCGACAGGGCGGCCATCGAGTAGCCCACCGCCGAGTAGGGGACACCCTCGATCCGGGTCGGAGCCAGAACCCGCTCGTCGCTCGACCTGAGGTCGACCATTTCGGCAAGCTTCAGGTTCCGGATCCTCTCCATGTCCTGATCGGTGAGCGTGGGCGTGGCACCGGACCGATAGATCTGTCCCCAGCGGACGGTTCTTCCATCCGCCGTTGAGTACCCTCCGATGTCGCGGAAGTTAGAGCCCTGGGTCAGCGGAAGGACACGCTCCGCCACCCGGGTCCCATGACCGTCCCGGGTATCGACGAGGAGGAAGTAGGGCCGGCTGAGCAGGTCCGCACCCCATTCAAACTGGCCGTCGCGGTCGTCGTCTGACACCAGTTTCATCTTGTCGCGCGGCGCATCCGGCGTACTGGCCAGGTAGACGTCGACCGGCGCGCTTGCGGTCCAGGTCACGCGGACCCGATCCGGCGAGGCGCGATCCGCCATCCCGCCTGATACCCGAGCCTCGGCGGTACCGATGGCCAGAAGCAGGCTGAGGCTTAATGAGAACGCCGTGGTCTTGAACATGGGGTCGTTCCCTAAGCTGTTACCGACAGTTGCCGCCAAGGAAGCGCGTCCAAGCTTCGCCGCGCTCAGACTGACCCTCAGTCCTCATCGAACAGCACCCTTGCTGAAACGACTGCGCCATCTCGACTACGACGCTCGGGAGATAATTTGATGACAATCCAAATCCCTGCCGAAGACCGACGCAGCCTACGCCCTGTTTCGCCTCGTCCACCGTCGCCAGGACTCCGGCAAACCTTCCAGGTCCGCACGCGTCCCGTTCGCCTAGTAGCGGACCTTGGCCTCAAAACCGAACGTCCGAGGCTCGTTGAAGGAGCCGTTCACACCGTTCGTGCTCGAGATGTTGCGGGAGTAGAGGTACTCACTGTTCAGCAGATTACGGGCCCAGAGCGACAGGCTGAGGTTGGCGGTTCCGGCCATCTCGATGTCGGTGAGGCCAATCCGGCCATTGAAGACCATCCCATCCTGGCTCTTGATCGCGGCCAGTACGGGACTGGGATCGCGGTCAGTCGCGTAGGACCCGGAGTCCCAGCTGCCATCAATGTGCGCCTGGAGCGTGAAGGAGCGGATCGGCGTTTCGTAATCCACTGCGCCGGTGAAGGCGTGCTCTGGCGTGAACTCCTGGTAGATCCGTGTCGGGGTTGTCGCCAGTACCATCCCGACGCCCGCCACAAAGGTGGGGAAGGGATTCAGGGTCGCAGGTATCTCGACAACTGCGTAGGTATAACTGGCCGAAAGCGTAAGTCCTTCAACGGGAGCGGCCGTGACGTCGAACTCGGCACCATGCACCTTGCTCTGGCCAGGTGCATTGATCGTATCGGTTGTTGTGCGGGTCGTACTGCTACCCGTGATGATATTCCCGTTCGCGTCATATAGATAATAGGGCGCGGAGAAGTCGACCTGGAAACCCTCGTAGTTACCCGTGTAGACCGCTATATTTAGGCGTAAACGGCGATCGAGGAACTCGGATTTTATCCCGGCCTCATACATCGAAATCTCTTCCGGCTCGAAGGCTTGGTAGGACAGGGACCGTGAGTTTGCCCCGCCGGACTTGTAGCCCTTGCTCCATTTTCCATAGATCATCACGTCGTCGGCGACGTCGAAGGCAATATTGACCATCGGGTCGATCCGCGACCAGCTCTTGCTGAAACTCAGCACCCCAGGCTTACCGAGGGCATTGACGGGAAGCGCGTTGTTCACGACGTAGAGGTCACCCTCCTTGCTGTCCTCCGTCCAGCGCAGGCCACCGGTCAGATGGAGCCGGTCGTCGAGGAGTGGCGGGGTGTAGGTCACCTGGCCATACACCCCATAGCTGTCCGTGGTTGCACGGCTCGCCCGGTCGATACCGGCGGTCGGGAACAGGATGGGAAGATCGATGGCAATCGGCTTGATGTTCGGACCCGAGGCGTTGACGGTAGACGCCGTACCGTCGGCGTTGAACTGCTTGGAGTTGTAGGTCTGCGCCATGTCGCCGACCTCCTCGTGATAGAGGAGGGCACCCACCACGTAATCGAACCGTTCGGTCTCGCCGATCGCCTGCAGTTCCTGACTATACTGGGACTGGTCAAACTCGGCCAGGCTATAGCGCGCGAAGGGTCCGTTCGGCGTGAAGACGGCACCCGAGATGCTGTTCGAGAACTGGCTCTGGTACAGATCCCGGTAGGACGAGATCGACTTGAGGGTCAGGGACGGCAGAACGTCCCAGGTCAGGGTCAGGGCATGCCCCGATTGCGTGCCTTCGCTGGGCTGCAGCGGAATCCCGACTGGAGATGCCTTGACCCGGTTGGGAAGGACAGGGGTGATGGGGGCGAGTTTGTTGGTCCCGGCAGAGACATTGTAGGAAAACAGGGTCACGGATTCGTCCCGGCCGGTATCGTAGGTGTAGTTTGCAGTGAAGCTGTCACTGGGACGCCATTCCACCTGACCGCGGAGCCCTCGGCGTTCATTGGCCCCGAAGTCAGAAGCCCCGGCCAGTGGATTGTCAACGACCCCGTCCCGACCCGCGAGGGACACGTCCAGCTTGGCCCGGAAGTTGGCATACTCGGGCATGTCCAGATGGAACTCGGTCCTGTAGCTGCCGTAGTTACCAATCCCAGCAATGGCGTCAATTCGACCTACGCCTGAGGGCTTCTTCGTGACGATGTTGAGGGCGCCACCCTCTGTATTTCGGCCGAAAAGTGTACCCTGGGGCCCCTTGAGAACTTCCAGGCTCTGCACGTCGTAGAGCCCGGCATTCAATCCTTGAGGACGGCCAAGGTAGACGCCGTCAATGTACACGCCGACGCCAGCGTCCCGTGCCGGCTGGTTGGGGTCGATCATCACGCCGACCCCACGAATGTTCAGGATCAGGCTGAAGGGGCGGGATGCGAAGGGCATGACCCGAAGGCCCGGAATGCCTCCCGTCACCAGGTCGGCGAGGGACTGAATGTGGCGGGTCTCAAGCTGTTCCCCGCTGACCGCGGTTATGGCGATCGGCGTCTTCTGGAGATCGGTCTCGCGCTTCTCGGCAGTCACCACCACCTCAGAGAGGCCCACTGCGGTGTCCGCCTCCGCCTCCGCGGCGAAGCTGCCGGATGCAAAACCCAGAACAGTGAGCGCAGCGCTGCACAGCGCGGCCGTCCGAAACGAAATCAGCGTGCTCATAGGTAAATCCCCAGTTTGATCTCCGGGGTTTAGGGGCCTTAGGCATCACTTCAGTTTCGGTTCGAAGAATTCCTCATGACCGGGTTTGGATTTGTATAGTCCGCGTCTCGACGTACTGGCCGCCCACCACGATGTTTCGGGAGGGTATAGGGAGAGGGATGGCAGGGGCTAACCTGGCCTCGCTTCAGATCAGCCCTTTGGACTCGAGCAGCGGCAGGAGATCGTCGACGGTGTCGATCACGAAGTCCGCTCCGGCTGACGCAAGCTCGCTGCGGGCGCGGGTGAGCCCTTCAGTGCGCGCGTTGCCGGTCAGCGCGCCGAAAGATTCAGCGTCCAGGCCCAGCGCGTTCCCGCTTGCTGCAACGCCGACTGTGAGACACCCGGCGTTCCGGCCTTCAAGTATGCCGACAGGGGCGTCATCGACCTTCAGGACGGAGGCTGTTGGCCAGCAGCCGAGGGTCTCCAGGGCGCGCCAGATCATGAAGGGTGCCGGCCGGCCGGATGCCGCCTCGCCAGCGCAGACCACGACCTCGGGCGCATAACCCTGTGCGGCGGCGCGCTCCAGAATGGGCTCCATCATGGCCCGCGTGTAGCCAGTCGTTGAACCGATCCGAATCCCCTTCGCACGGAGGACGCGAGAGCACTCCCCAGCCCCTGGGATCAGGGTCGCGCGTTCCGCGCCGGCATCCGCCATCAGGGGAACAAGCGCCTCGAAGATCCGGTCGATATCTGCATCCACTGCGTCACGACCCTGCCTTGCCGACCAGGCCCTGGCGACCAGTGCCGATCCGAGGATCGCGGCCACATGATCGCGTTTGGCAAGCCCCATGCCCGAGCGAATCTCGCTGTCGGTGAGGGCGATCCCTTCCCGGGCGAAGGCCTTCCGCATGGCGATCACGGGGGCGATGGAACCGAAGTCCACCATGGTTCCGGCCCAGTCGAAAATGACGGCGGAGAGCTTCACGGCAATACGCTTCCTGGCGCTGGGCCGAACAGATCCTCAAGGGTTTCCTCAGCGATCGCAAAGGCGGTGGAGGCTCCCGTGCCGCTCGTGACGACGACATGTCTTACATGCGCTGCGGGCTGGGCGCGGAACATGTCCGCCTCCGCGCTGGCATAGGTTCCGGTCCAGCGTTCCCGGATGGCAGGCGAGGTGCCCAGGGTCTCCCGGAGTTCATCCAGGATGAGACGCTCGACCTCGCTGGACGCGAAGGGGCCGGGCGAGGCCGCGTAATGATGGCTGTCTCCGACAATGAGGGATCCGTCCTGGCCCTGCGTCACGATCAGATGCACCCCATGCTCAAGGTGTGAGGCCTGTTCGGTTCGAAGCCGGGCGAGCAGGTCTACGGCCTGCGGCAGGTCTGCATAGCCCCTGTACCGGACAAGGCTCAGGTCCGTCATCAGCGGCGCCGGCAGCCTGTATCCCGGACTTTCCAGGCGCATCATCTGAAGCACGCATCGCGTCACGCCGAGGCGATCGTAGGTCTCGGGGTAGAGGGTCGAAAGGTCGTCACCTGGGCAGGCAATGACGCGTCCTGCCCGGATGCGGCCCCGGGAGGTTTCGACCCCGGCGGCATCAATCGCCAATGCCGCGCAGCGGAACCTGAACTCAACACCGAGACGCGCAAGCCAGTCGACAAGGCGGGGGATGGCCTCACGACTTTCGACGCGAACTTCGTGCGGGCTCCAGAGGGCGGCGGCAAGGGACGCAGGCTGTACCCCGGCCAGCCGGCCTTGGGCGGCGTCCCCGGAAAGCAGTTCGCACTGTTCGCCCATCTCGGTGGCCGCAAAGGCCTCCAGGATGGCCGCGGCCTCTGGCCGGCGGGCCAGGACCAGCAGTCCCCTTTGCTCGATGGCGATACCCGCCCGGGGCGCGACCTCGGCCCAGATAGCAGCAGACCGGAGGGCTCGCCCCCAGGTCTCACCCCGTCTTTGTCCTGTAACGGTGATGAAGCCGAAGTTCCGGATCGAAGCCCCTGATGGGCTCGCATCCCGGTCTATGACGACGGTCTTGAGGCCGCGCCTTATGGAGGCCAGGGCGTGGGCCAGCCCGACGATCCCCGCCCCTACGATCGCCACATCATGGCTCATGGTCGCTTGCCTCTGCCACTGAGGTCCCGTTGATAAGGCTCTAAGTGGCCATCTCCAAAAAAGAAAACCGGCGGAGCCAGGGGGCTCCGCCGGTCAATTGCGCTGACGCGCGGGGGATTACATCCTGACGGAGACCTCGAGGCCGAAGGTGCGCGGCTCATTGAAGAAGCCAGCGGTGCCGAAGCGAGGATCCAGGAATTTCACGAAGACGTGCTGCTCATCCAACAGGTTGCGCGACCAGAGGGAGACTGAGGCCATTCCACTGCCCACGGGAATGTCGGCGAGGGCGATGCGCGCGTTTACGATGAAGGAAGAGTCGCCCTGGGGCTGCTTGATGGTCACCGCCCGTGTCACAGGATCGTAGGCCACATCCGTATAGTTCGCGTAGTATCCATCGCTGTAGTTTCCATCCATATGGGCAACGATATTGGCACCTTGGAAGGGGCGTGAATAGTCGATGGCAAAGCTTGCCGAATTCTCGGGTGTGTAGACCTGGTAGATCGGCACTGGAACCGTGATGAAGGTTCCATTTCCCTGCCGGAACGGATTGATTGTCGCCGGGATTTCGACCTTGTTGTAGGCGTAGCTGGCGGAGAGGGTGAGTTCTTCGGTGGCCGCAAAGGTGAGGTCAGCTTCAAAGCCACGAAGCTTGCCGGCGCCCGGAGCATTGATGGTTTCGCTGGTGGTGCGCTGGGTCTGAAGCAGGGCACCGGTCACCGGATCGGTCTGGACATACTGGGCGAAGAAATCGAGCTGGATGTCTTCGTATTTGCCATCGTAGGCGGCAACATTCAGCCGGGCCCGGCGATCAAAGAACTCGAGCTTGGCACCCAGTTCAGTCACCGTCACCGTTTCCGGATCGAAGGGCTGGTAGCGAAGCGAGCGTGAATTGGCCCCCCCGGATTTGAAACCCGTCGAGTAGCGGGCATAGACCATCATGTCGTCGGACACGTCGAAAGCGAAGTTCACGATCGGGTCGAAACGATCCCAGGAACTGTCCATCGGGGGCGGGGACAGCAGGCCACCGATGACCTGGCCTTCCGACCCGGCCGGGAAGTTGACCCCGTTGACCGTCAGCATACGGCCATTCTTTTTGTCCTGGGTCCAACGTCCGCCCGCCGTCACGTGAAGCGCGTCATCGAAGATCGGTGGCGTGTAGGTCGCCTGGCCAAAGACCCCCATGCTCTCAGTCGTCACCTCACTGGCGCGGTCGATCCGCTGGGCGAGGTAGTCGACGGAGCGCACCACACCGGCGACGCCGACAGCGTCCGTGAAGGTATTGGTCTCGAAGGCCCGGGCATTGTCGGTGACATTTTCTGTGAAATAGAGCGCGCCAACGACCCACTTCAGCCTTTCGGAGTCGCCGATCAGCTGGAATTCCTGGCTCAGCTGATCCTGCTTGAACAGGGCCAGGCTGAAGCGACCGAAATTGCGGTTAAGGAAGGACGTCGCCGGGGGGATGAGGAAGGCTCCCGAGGTCTGTGACGCTGAACCATTGTCCCACTGGTCCTGCTTCAGGTCCCTGTACGAGGAGATCGACTTGAAGGTCAGCCCTTCGAGAATCCGATAGTCCACCGTCAGGCGGTGACCAGAGGTGATCCCGATGCTCTCCAACTGTGCGACGCCCAGGGTCGCCACGTCGATCCGCTTGGTGCTCTGGGTATTGCTTGCCGCCGGCGAGAACGACCCGGGGTAACGCTCGAGGAACTGCTGGTAGAGGGTCGAGGTCGCGTCGTAGGCCGTGTCATAGGCATAGTCGAAGGTCAGGGATGAGATGGGCTCCCAGAGGGCGCGGACGCGCATGGCGCGCTTTTCCATCGAACCGAAGTCTTCGGCCTGGGGCAGGGGGTTTTCAACCCAGCCATCCTTCGCTGTGAGGATCCCATCCACCTTGATCGCGACGCCGGCGACCTCCGGAAAGTCGAGGTGCATTTCGCCCGTATAGCTGCCGTAGTTACCCACCCCGCCCTTGGCCATCAGACCGAATTCGCCCGTAGGCTTCTTCGTCGTGATCGAGACGGCCCCGCCCTCCGTATTGCGCCCGAAAAGCGTACCCTGGGGTCCTTTCAGGACCTCGATGCTCTCCACGTCATACATTGCGGCGCCCAGGCCCTGGGGTCGGCCCATGTAGACGCCGTCGACATAGACGCCGACGCCCTGGTCTCGGGCCGGCTGGTTGGAGTCGGACAGAACGCCGATCCCGCGGATATTCATGATGAGAGCGCCCGGACGGGAGAAGAAGGGCGCCACCTTCAGCGAGGGAATGGCGCCATCGCCCAGGTCGACAAGCGAGTAGATGTGGCGGTCTTCAACTGCGGTCGCGGACATGACCGAGATCGCGATAGGCGTGTCCTGCAGGTTCTCGGACCGCTTCTGGGCCGTGACGATGACCTCCTCCAGGGCGATGCCTTCTGCGTCCGCGGCTTCGGCGCCGGGTGCCGCCAGGGCCGGTGCGGCTCCTGCGACAATGATCGCAATGAGGCTGGTCGCAGCTAGGAAATTGGTCACACGCATTTTTGTGTCCTCTGAGGTTGAGGGGCCGTGCATGACGGCCGGGCGCGACAGATGGGTGACCCTCCCGCTACGCTTTGGTGTCGGTATGATTTGAATTTCGCGACGCGATTTTCCGGCCACACAGACCCCCCGGCGCGACGCCCATCAGTTCAAGGACAACGGGGGAACCTGGGGAACAGCCTGCCTCGGGGCCGTCGGCCCAGTTACTCCCGGGCCTTGCCGGTCATCAGCTGGGCCAGGGCCTGGCCGGAGTCCCAGGCGCATTCGATCCGGGGTCCGGCCAGCCAGTCTCCGCAGCAGCCCAGCTGGGCGGCCCCCGACCATAGGGCCAGATCGGAGCCCGCGGACGACCGGGCGTAGCGCCAGCGGTGGGCCTGAAGGACCATCGGCTCCGGGAGCGGTGCGCCAATACGTCCGGCGAAGGCCGCCAGCAGGGCCTGGCCTACGGCCTCGGCCGGGTCCTCAAGATGATGTCGGGACCAGTCCGGGCTGGCCTGGAGCACCCAGGCCTCTGGCTCTCCGCGTCCAGGCTTGGCACTGTTCCGCGCCGCCCAGCCGAGGACCCCGTCCTCGCCCAGGGTGTCGGTGGCGATAGGCAGGCGCTCGCCGAAGGCGGCCATCACGGTCCAGCACGGAGCGGTCCGGGAGGCCGCCGCGCGCGCCGCCAGGTCTGCATCCCATCCCGAGAGCAGGGCTGCGGCCTGCTCAGCCGGCAGGGCCAGGACGACGGAGTCGAATGGCCTCGAAAGGCCCTCAGGCGTCTTCAGCCGCCAGGCATCCCCGTCGCGGGAAAGGGCCTCCACCGCCGTGCTCCAGGCAATGGACTGGCCTTCGGCGAGGGCCTTCACCGGTGTATTCATGCTGGGGATGCCGACCCAGGCCTCTGGACCGGCCGCCGGCCAGGGGGCGGCGAGGCCTTCCGCGGCCCAGCGGGCGACCTCGGCGCGGAAGCCATCGCCCCGGGCCGTGAAGTACTGGGCACCGTGGTCGAAGCTGACCGTCCCCAGGGGTGTCTCGACCCGACGGGTCGACATTCGCCCTCCGGGTCCCCGGGACTTGTCGAAGAGCTGGACCTCCGCCCCCCCGAGGCAGAGGGATCCGGCGCAGGACAGGCCGGAGAGGCCCGCCCCCACGATGGCGATGCGACGTCTGCTCAGGGTCATGCGCTCACCCTGGCCCCGTGACCCGGGGTCAGGTCAACACCTGTCCGGGGTCCGCCATGTCGCCATCTCAGGGTTCGATAGGTCGCAGGGCTCCCGGGATACCGCTGAGGACGTCCTCAGAGGCGAACCAGCGCACGTCGATGAACCGGGCGTCCGAGGCCATGGCCTCGGCGAGCTGGGTCAACACCGCGACAAGATCGGGATGCCGGGGGGCGAAGGTCGTCCGGAACCAGCTCGTCTGGAACAGGACGATCAGGTACTTTTCGATCTGGGTGACGCGGATACCGAATGCCGACCGTCCCTTCGGTCCGCCCCGGATGTGCAACTCCCATCCCCGTTCGTGCAGGTAGATCAGATCGATGATCTCGTAGCCGAGCCCCTTGAGGATCTCGGCCAGGGTCTCCGAGAGGAGCTTCCCCGGATACTGGAGGATGTCCATCTCATCCTCGCTGTCGATCTGGTCGCTCGGGAGTGTCGAGGCGAACTCCGCCCAAGGCCTCATCTTCATCGGCGTCTCTCCTCGCCATCGTTTTCATCCACCCAGGCACCGAAGCCGACAAGGCCTGTCCCGAGAGCTCCGGCCGCCGTCGCCTTCAGGGGATCGGGAGCGCCGTACCAGACCTGGCCGAGGGAATCTTCCTTTTCCCAGCCCAGCTTTTTTCCGCTCCAGCCTTTGACGTTGCCGATACGCCTCGGGACCTTCCCGCCATTGAAGTGAGGATCGACCCGGTAGTGCAGTTCGTACATGTCCCCCCTCTGGATGCCCTCGGGCTTCAGGAGGAAGAAGGGACTCTCGCTGATCACCGGGGGAATCGGCCCTCCGCCGAGAATGTCCGGCAGGCGTGTGCGGCGGGGCAGGTAGTGATGTCCCATTCCGGTATAGGGCTCGACGAAGTACGCGGCGATCGATGGCGGTACGCCCTTGGCGACATAGTGGTCCACGGTCTTGAGCCCATGCGCCGCCTTGCCCATCCGGGAGAGGCCCTTGATCGCGGCACCGCCCACGGGGAGAGTGGCCGCGTCGAAGAGCAGTCCCCCTTGGTTGAGGCCGATGCCGAATTGCCGGTCAACCTCGCCCCTGAAGGTGTCTGCGACCGGAGTCGCCTTGGGATCGGTCTTCACCGAAAGGTCTTCGGCCCAGCCCTCTAGCCCCCCCTTCACCCGGACGACCGCAGTGGAGGGATCTGAGACAGCGTCCCTGCCGAAACCGACGCCAGCGCCTGCGACCCGGCTGACATCATCCCAGGCGGCATCCTGTTGGTCGGGATCGAAGCCGTTAAGCAATCGGGCGCCGAAGACCGCGCCGTCGACCGTATCCTCCACAAGCCTCCAGGCGCCCCTTGCAACGCCAGGGACAACAGCGCCTCGTCGTGCAAGCCCTCCTGCGATCGCCTTGGCCTCCGGGCTCTGGTCAAGCCAGGTCTCAATCCGGCCTGACGGTGTTGGCGCCGGGCGCGCCGGTGCCGACGCGACCTTCGCGACGGAGCGGACCGGCGCTTCCGCCGGTCGCCGCGCGGGAACAATTTCCCGGACCCGCTGCCGAACCTGCGCCGCTTCCGACCGTCGCCTGGCCTCCAGCACCGCCCCGACAACTTGACCAGTCGGGCCCGGCATTACGGTGCGCGCGAGCATCGGGGCGATTTCCCGAAATCCGCCCCTGAACCCTGTGACCTCACGCATCCTTCGGGCCATGAAGGCCTCCATGGACTCATCGGGGGGGCTGTTCGCGCGTCTCTGCGCCTGCGTCATGCCGTCTCTCCATCCTTAGCCCCGATGGAAATGTTCCACAAAGACCTCGATTTGAAAAGAACAAAAGTGGAACATAATGCCTTCAGTTTGCCCCGACAACGGTCGCCATCGTCTCCCCGCGGGCCAGCCACCCTCTCGGAAGCTCTCTCCCGCAGACGTGTTCGGCTGAGCCCCTGCTCGCAGGTCAGAACCGGGCCAGGATCCTGGCCACAATTCTGTCCTGGATAGCTTAGCTGGCGCCGCCGGCGGCCGCCGGCTCACAGTTAGCCGAACCGCCCTGCGCGTCCGGGTCGTCCTTACATGCCGACAGTCCGGAGAGTGGCAGGTCATTGCGGATGGTGGGGGGGGGCGCGATGGAACCAGGTGTCTCTACGATGACCGGAATGTCCGGAATGACCGGGTTCTCGAAGGGCTTGGGGCGGATCTCGAACTGGCCGTTGGTGAAGTTGATCTGGGAGTTGGCCCCGGCGGTCAGATTGCCCTG
>CAIZKE010000042.1 GCA_903933475.1 uncultured Alphaproteobacteria bacterium
CGCAGGGCGGCGAGATTGTCTTCGGCGACCTCGAGGAAGACCCGCTCCGCGCCGTCTGCGCGTGCGGCCTCGAGGGCCGCCTGGACAAGCCGGCGACCGGCGCCGGCGCCTCGCGCCTCCGGGCGGACGCCCACGGTGAGGACCTCGGCCTCCCCGGCGACGGTCCGGACCAGGATTAGGCCGGCACCGTCCTCGACCAGGGCGACGGCGCCCAGGGCGGCGATCTCGGCGGCGCTCCAGCCGGGACTGAAGGCGGAGGCATGGAGGTCGGCGAGGGCCGAAAGGTCCCCGGCCCCGGCGCGGCGGACGGTCACTCCGGCAACCTGCCACCCGGCAGGCGGGCGTCCGGGGCGCGCATGTAGAGCGGGATCAGGGGTCCGGGCTGACGCAGGACGGCCATCTGCGCGGCGACCGCGACGTCGGGGGCCGCCAGGGCGAGCCTCTCGGCTCCGGGAAGGCGGCCCGGCGCCAGGTCAACGGCGCCGAGGATCCGCGTCACCGGTGCCAGGGCCTCCAGGTCCGCCTCAGGCCCGAGGACCGGGGGACCGAGGGCGACGCCGCCCTCGAAGACCTGATGGCAGATCGCCTCTCCCCGCCCGGGCAGCAGAACCAGGGTCCGGCCGGGCAAACCGGCAAAGGGCGCGGCCAGGACCTCGAGGCAGCCGAGGCCAATCACCGGGCGGTCGAGGGCCAGGCCAAGGCCCTTGGCGAAGGCAAGGCCCACCCTGAGGCCGGTGAAGGACCCCGGGCCCAGGGTGACGGCGATGCGGTCGAGGTCGGCGAAGGCCAGGCCGGCACGGGCCATGACCTCCTGCGCCAGGGGGGCCAGGCGCTCCTGGTGTCCCCTGTCCATGGGCTCCGAAGTCGAGACCACCGGCCCCTCCCCGTCCAGGACGGCAACAGAGCAGGCCGCCAGACAGGTGTCGATGGCGAGGACCCGCACGCCGGCCTAGAGGGTCTGCTCGACCCGCACCACCTCGGGGACATAGTGCTTGAGCATGTTCTCGACGCCCGACTTGAGGGTGGCGGAGGAAGAGGGGCATCCGGCGCAGGCGCCGCGCATGTGCAGCCAGACGGTGCCGGTGTCAGGCTCGAAGCGGTCGAAGAGGATGTCGCCGCCGTCCCGGGCCACGGCCGGCCGGATTCGGGTGTCGAGTAGCTCGCGGATCTCCGCCACCACCTGGGCGGTCTCGCCCTCATAGGCGTCCTCGTCCCCCGCTGCTTCGCCCCCGGCCCCGAAGAGCGGCTGGCCTGAGGTGAAGTGGTCCATGATCGCCGCCAGGACCGGGGCCTTGAGATGGTCCCAGTCCACCGAGGCAAGCTTTCCGACCGTCAGGAAGTCGGCACCGAAGAAGACGCGGTTCACGCCGTCGAGGTCGAAGATCGCGGCGGCCAAGGGCGAGGCCACGGCCTCCTCGGCGGATCGAAAGTCCCGCGATCCGGCCTCCATGACGGTGCGGCCGGGCAGGAACTTCAGGACCTGGGGGTTCGGTGTGGTTTCAGTCTGGATGAACATGGGACTGATTTGGCCCGTCGCGGCCCGCGACGCAAGATCACTGCGGGCAAGGGCGGCATCCTGCGGCGCGCATTGAACCCTCCGGGGAAAGGGTGTATCGCGCCCGTCGCCTGTCGGCATGGAGCCGCCGGGGCGGGGCGCAGGCCTCCCGGGGATAAACATGGCGGAAGCGGCTGGGTCTTCGGGCGACGCACCCCCCACCTCGACCGACTCCCACCAAGGCCACCGAGAAGGCTTCGGGGCCCTCGCCCTGGGCGCCATAGGCGTGGTCTTCGGCGACATCGGGACCAGCCCCATCTACGCCATGCGCGAGGCCCTCGCCCATTCGCGGGCCGACGTCTCCCCCGAGCTTTCGGTCCTGGGCGTCATCTCGCTGATCACCTGGGCCCTCGTGCTGGTGGTGAGCGTCAAGTACGTCGCCTTCCTCATGCGAGCGGACAACAAGGGCGAGGGCGGTACCCTGGCCCTGATGGCCCTGGCACAGAGGGCGTTGTCCAAGCCTTCCGGCGTAGTCCTCTTCCTCGGCATGGTCGGCGCCGCCCTGTTCTACGGCGACGGGGTCATCACCCCGGCCATCTCGGTGCTCGGCGCGGTCGAGGGCCTGAGGGACGCCCCCGGGGTCAGCCCCGAGCTCGGCGCCCTGGTGCTGCCGATCTCGGCGGCCATCCTCATCACCCTGTTCCTGGTCCAGTCCCGGGGCACGGCCAGCATCGCCCGGGCATTCGGCCCCATCACCACCGCCTGGTTCCTGATCCTGGCGGCGCTGGGCGTCTTCCACATCTTCGAGACCCCCTCTGTCCTGAGGGGCCTGATGCCGCACTACGGGATCCTGTTCCTGCTGGACAACGGCTTCGTCGGCTTTGTCATCCTGGGCAGCGTCTTCCTGGCCGTGACCGGGGCCGAGGCGCTCTACGCCGACATGGGCCATTTCGGGAAGCGGCCCATCCAGGCGGGCTGGCTCTTCCTGGTCCTGCCGGCGCTGGTTCTGAACTACCTGGGCCAGGGCGCCCTGGTGCTCGCCCACCCCGAGGCCCGGGGGAACCCCTTCTTCGACATGATCCCGGTCGCCGTCTACTGGCCGGTCCTGCTGATGGCGACCGCCGCGAGCGTGATCGCCAGCCAGGCCGTGATCACCGGCGCCTTCTCCATGACGCAGCAGGCCGTACAGCTGGGACTGCTGCCCCGCATGGACATCCGCCGTACCTCCGAGACCCAGGCCGGGCAGATCTACGTGCCCCAGGTGAACACCTTCCTGATGATCGGCGTGATCGCGCTGCTGTTCACGTTCCAGACCTCGTCCAATATGGCGGCAGCCTACGGTATCGCGGTCACGGGCTCCATGTTCGTCGACACCCTGCTGTTCTTCGTGATCATCCGGTACCTGTGGAAGAAGCCCCTCTGGATGGCGACGCTTGCCGCAGTGGGTTTCGGCCTGCTCGACATCGTCTTTATCTCCTCGAACATGCTCAAGCTGCCCCAGGGGGCCTGGCTGCCCCTGGTCATGGGCGCGCTGCTGGTCGTGATCATGTGGACCTGGAACCGGGGCACCCGGATCCTGAGCGAGAAGACACACCAGGACTCCGTCGCCCTGGCCGATCTGTCGGACATGCTCCTGGCCCGGCCACCCCACCGGGCCTCGGGCTCGGCGGTCTTCCTGACCTCGGACCCCGACGTCGCCCCCGTGGCGCTCATGCACAACCTGAAGCACAACAAGGTGCTGCATGAGCGCAACATCATCCTGACCGTGATCACCGCCCAGACCCCCCGGGTCCGGGACGAGGACCGCATCCGGATCGAGCCGTTAAATGCGGACTTCAAGAAGCTGACCGTGTCCTACGGCTTCATGGAGAGCCCGAACATTCCCCGGGCCATGACCCTCTGCCGGCAACAGGGGCTGAAGTTCGACATCATGGCCACCAGCTTCTTCCTCGGCCGCCGGTCGGTGGTGGCGTCCGCCAGCTCGGGCATGCCCCTGTGGCAGGACAAGCTGTTCATCTTCCTGATGCGCAACGCCGCCAACCCGACGGACTTCTACAAGATCCCGCCGGGCCGTGTGGTCGAGCTGGGCACCCAGGTCACCGTCTGAGGCCTTGTGCGCCCCGCCCCGCCAACGCTAGAGCCCCTCCCGTCGCCCCTCTGGAATGCCCACCATGACCCGAGACATCAAGAAAGTCGTCCTCGCCTATTCCGGCGGCCTCGACACCTCGATCATCCTGAAGTGGCTGCAGACCGAGTATGGCGCCGAGGTGGTGACCTTCACCGCCGACCTCGGCCAGGGCGAGGAGATCGAGCCGGCCCGGGCCAAGGCCCTGGCCGCCGGGGTCAAGCCCGAGAACATCTTCATCGAGGACGTGCGCGAGGAATTCGTCCGCGACTACGTCTTCCCCATGTTCCGGGCCAACACGGTCTATGAGGGCCAGTACCTGCTGGGCACCTCCATCGCCCGGCCCCTGATCGCCAAGAAGCAGATCGACATCGCCCGCCAGACCGGCGCGGACGCCGTCAGTCATGGTGCCACCGGCAAGGGCAATGACCAGGTCCGCTTCGAGCTGGGCTACTACGCCCTGGAGCCCGACATCCATGTCATCGCCCCCTGGCGGGAGTGGGACTTCAAGTCCCGGGAGGCCCTGCTGGAGTTCGCCGAGAAGCACCAGATCCAGATCACCAAGGACAAGCGCGGCGAGGCGCCCTTCAGCGTCGACGCCAACCTCCTGCACTCCTCTTCAGAGGGCAAGGTGCTGGAGGATCCGGCCGTGGAGGCGCCGGAGTTCGTGCACATGCGCACGATCTCGCCGGAAGACGCCCCGGACGAGCCCACCGTCTTCGCCCTGGACTTCGAGGGCGGCGACCCCGTGGCCATCGACGGGGTGCGGATGAGCCCGGCGACCCTGCTGACCCGGCTGAACCACCTGGGCCACGACAACGGGATCGGCCGGCTGGACCTGGTGGAGAACCGCTTTGTCGGCATGAAGTCCCGGGGGGTCTACGAGACCCCCGGCGGGACCATCCTCCTGGCCGCCCATCGGGGCATGGAGTCCATCACCCTCGACCGCGGGTCCATGCACCTGAAGGACGAGCTCATGCCGCGCTATGCCAGCCTGATCTACAACGGGTTCTGGTTTGCCCCCGAGCGCGAGATGCTGCAGGCGGCCATCGACCTGTCCCAGAAGCACGTCACCGGACAGGTCCGGGTCAAGCTCTACAAGGGCAATGTCACGGTCATCGGCCGCACCAGCCCCTGGTCGCTCTACGACCAGGACCTGGTGACCTTCGAGGAAGGCGCGGTGGCCTATGACCACCGCGACGCCGCCGGCTTCATCAAGCTGAACGCCCTGCGGCTGCGGGTCCAGGCCCGTCGGGACCGGCGGACCGGAGGGTAGTTCCCTCCCGGGGCGGAGCGTGTCACCCTCCGGGAAACTGAAGGATCCCCCATGAGCTTCCCGAACCTCACCGCCGTCGTCACGCTTCTCGCCCTTCTGGCCTATGTCTGGATGGGCGTCCGGGTCGGCGGCGCCCGCCGCACATCCGGTATCGCCGCCCCGGCCATGTCCGGCGACCCGACGCTCGAGCGCTACCTGCGCGTCCAGGGCAACACCCTGGAGTGGCTGCCGATCTTCCTCGGCTCCCTCTGGCTTTTCGCCCACTACTGGGGCGACCTGCTGGCGGCCGGCATCGGCGTCATCTGGATCGTCGGCCGGGTACTCTACGCGGTCGGCTACTCCGCATCGGCGGACAAGCGAGAGCTGGGCTTCATGGTGCAGATGATCGCCTCGGCAGTCCTGCTCTTCGGCGCCCTCGGCAAGGCGGTCCTCTCGGCTATCGCCTGAGGCACTGGGCCTGAGGTGCTGGGCCTGAGATACTGGGCCTGACCTGCCGCCATAGTTTCGTCGAAGATGGGCGCGACCCTCTTCGCTCCCGTCTCCGCTGGAGTTCACGATGCAACTGAAGACCCTCGCCCTGGCCGCCGGCCTTGCCCTTGCGGCGGGCCTGTCCGCCTGCACCACCGCGACGCCCTACCAGCCCCTGCTGGCCGAATCCCCGGGGCTGGGCGGGTATTCGGATGTGCGGATGGAGCCCGGACGCTACCGGGTGAGCTTCTCCGGCAACAGCCTGACCTCCCGCGAGACGGTGGAGCTCTACCTGGCCTACCGGGCGGCTGAACTGGCCCTGGCCAACGGCTACGACACCTTCACCCTGGTCTCCCGGGATACAGACCGGAAGACCACCCTGCGAATGGATCCCAGACCCTCGCCCCTGCCCTACTGGAACCCCTACTGGCGGTATTACGGGCCCTATGGTTGGCGAACCTACGATCCCTGGATGGAGGGACCCTACGGTCGTCAGTCCCTTGAGGCCTCCACGGTCGAGAAGTTTACCGCCTCCGCCGAGGTCGTCCTCGGTCGCGGCCCGAAACGGGCGGATGACCCTCAAGCCTTCGACGCCCGCGCCGTGATCGAGAACCTGGGCCCGCGCATCCAGCGCCCGGATGACGGTCGGGTCGGGCCCAAGGTCGGCAGCTAGATCCTGTTCCGATAAGTGGGAACCGGTTATCGGATCGAAACAGGATCCAACTTCATGGGCCTGGAGCCTGTTTTGCCCCTTCAGACGTTCCGTCTGAAGGGAACGGGCTCTAGGCGGTCTCGTCGGTGAAGGTCAGGCCCGCACGGGCGGCCAGGCGCTCGATCAGGGGCACGCCCAGGGCCGCCCCCGGGGTCCAGACACCGCCCGCCGTCGCCGGGGTGCGAATGAGCTGGATTGCCGTCTCGGCCATCATCTTTGAGGTCGAGCCGTAGCCCGGGTCGCGGTCACCCTTGACCGAGACGCGGACCTTTCGCCCGTCCGCGCCGATGCCGACGAACAGGATGTCGTAGAAGCCGTTCTCGCGCTCCTCGAGGCTGGGCCCCTCGCCCGGCTTCGGGGCGCCGGCGCCGCCGAGGTCCGTGAAGGAGGTGCTGGAGCCCGGCGCCGTGACGGACATCTCGTCGTAGGCGAAGTCCGCCCCCCAGGGATGGCCCTGCAGGAAGTTCGACCGGTGGACGTTCTTGGTATTGATGGCCGCCATCATGAAGGGGCCGACCTCGGCGCCGACGTCCTCGTCGAAGGCCGTCTCATTGCCCGAAGGTTGGGCCGGGCCGATGAAGCCGGGCGTCAGGGCGAAGGGGTCCATCATCAGCTGGAACAGGGCAGGATTGCGCCGGATGGCATCCATGGTGGCCGCGCCACTGGCGGCGGTGCCGCCGGACAGACCGCCACGCATGTTCCGTACACGGCCTTTCACCCGCGGGACGGGGTGGCCGAGTCGGCGCTTGGCCGTCTCTTCGGCGAACAGGACGCCCAGCTCGAACGGGATGGAGTCGAAGCCGCAGGAGAAGAGGATACGCGCGCCCGAGGCCCGGGCGGCCTCATGGTTGGCGGCGACCATCTCAGCCATCCAGTTGGACTCCCCGCACAGGTCCACATAGTCGGTCCCCGCCTCGACGCAGGCGGCGACGAGGTCGGAACCATAGAGCTGGTAGGGCCCGACGGTGGTCACGATGACCTTTGCGCGGCGCACCATGGCGCTCAGCTGGGCCGGGTCATTGGCGTCGCAGACGACCAGAGGCGTGGAGGCCGGGGCGCCGACCAGGTCGCGGACCTCAGCCAGCTTGTCCGCTGAACGGCCGGCCATGGCCCAGGAGACCTCGCCCCCCGGCGGCTGGGTGCGAACCAGGTGCTCGGCCACGAGGCGGCCGGTAAAGCCGGTGGCCCCATAGACGATGATGTCGAATTCCGCGTCGGTCCGCATGGGTCTCTCCCTGTCTGATAGGAGGGGTATGCCTCCTCCCGGGTCGTCAGCCAAGCCGTCGGCGCGCCAACCAGACCGAATGTCCGCCGCAGTCCGGATCCTCAGGCGTGAACCGGAGGACCTCGAAGCCCTGTTTTGCCAGCAGGTCACGGTACTCTGCGGGGGACAGGCTGGCATGGTGCAGGGGATCGCCACCGAAAACCCCCATGGCGGTCCCCGCCTCCGGGCCGGAGGTGAACATCAGCCTGGCGCCCGGCGCGGCGTGGGCACCGAAGACCGGGAAGAGGGCCCTCTGGTCATCGTGCGTCAGGTGGAACAGGCTGTCCCACGCCAGGAGGACGTCAAAGGTCTGTCCGAGATCCAGGCCGCGCATGTCCGCGCAGAGCCAGGTCCCGGCAGGAAGGCGGTGGCGCGCGCGTGCGACCGCGGGCGCCGAGCCGTCGACGCCGGTCACAGCGAAGCCGCGGTCCAGGAACCAGGCGCCGAGGGGCCGCCCCGTCCCGCAACCCAGGTCCAGCACCCTTCCGCCCGGGGGCAGGCCGTCCACCAGGCGCGACAGCCAGGCGTCCTCGATCCGGACCTCCGCCCCCCGGGCCGCATCCCAGGCGTCTGCATGGCGGGTATAGAGGTCGATCACGTCCCCCGCGGCGCGGCGGACCTCGGATTCGTCCATCTTGGGGGCGTCGGGCATGGGGCGAGGCTGACACGGCCCTGCACCGGGCGCCAGACCGCGCAGGGGTCGCCGGAGGCTCCCTTGCAGGCCACAGCTTGCCCGACCGCCCTTGCCGGGGGGGCGGGCGGAGCCTATCGAGGAAGCTTGAGCTTGCTTCCGCCGTCCCAGCCGTCATCCGGATCGCCACCCATGCGTCAGTTCAGCCTGCAGACCCGGCTTATCGCCTTCATCCTGCTCCTGCTCCTGACCTCGGTGGGCGTAGTGGCGGGCCTGGGCTATGCCAGTGCCCGAAGCTCCCTGAAGGCCGCCGCCCTGGCCCAGCTCCAGGGCGTCCAGACCTCCCGGGTGAAGCTGGTGTCGACCCTTCTCCAGGCCACAAGGAACGAGGTCCTGGCCCTCTCCGGCCTGCCGGAGGTGGGCCAGATGAGCGCCGAACTCCGGGCCGGCTACAGGGCCCTGGGCGATACGCCGCCGGATGCAGCGACCCGGGCTGCCGTGACGGCCTTCTACACCCGCGACTTCGCGCCGGCCCTCAGCCGGGGGATCGACGCGACGGTGGAGCCTGAGGACTTCCTGCCAGCCTCGAACGCGGGATGGCGTGCCCAGGCGGCCTATGTGGTCCCATCGGCGCGGCCCTACACGGGCTCCCAGCCCCTGCCGACGGGCTCAGATTCCACATCATACGGGCGCACGGTGGAGGACACCCACGCGCGGCTTGGGGACATCCTCCGCCGGTTCGGCTTCGAGAACCTCCTGCTGATTGACCCTGACACCCTTGAGGTCTTCTTCAGCTACCAGGCCAACGCCGCCCTGGGGACCAGCCTGGAGACCGGCCCCTACGCCTCCAGCAACCTTGCGGAGGCCGCACGGGCGCTCCGGCGCACCCAGAACGTCGATGACTACCGGATGTCGGACTTCGAGTTCTACCGGCCCGCCCTGGGCAAGCCCCGGGCCTTCATCGCCACCCCCGTGTTTGATGGTAACCGGCTGGTGGCCATCATGGCCCTGCGCCTGGGCACGACCCAGATCGAGGCGGCCCTGTCCAATGACGGCATGGGAAAGACCGGCGAGGTCTTCCTGATCGGTCCCGACAAGCGGCTGCGGACCGAGTCCCGCTTCATGCAGGAAGACCCCAAGGCCTTCGTCGCCGGCCTGCGCAGTTCCAAGCTCACCACCCACACTGTGGACAAGATCGAACGTCTCGGAACCGCCGTCCTGCTGGCGCCCCAGTTGGGCGAGGCCTCGGAAGCGGCCCTGACGGGGCGCACCGGGGTGGACGACGACGATGTGGACTACAGGGGCGAGCCGGTCTTCACCGCCTATGGGCCGGTGGACCTGGACTCCCTGCGCTGGGCGGTCATCGCCCAGGTCGACCAGAAGGAGGCCCTGGCACCCGTCCGCGCCTATGCCGCCCAGGCCCTGGCGGCGGCGGTCGGCCTGTGCCTGCTGGGCTCCCTGGTCGCCATCGCCTACGCCTCGCGGATCACCCGCCCGATCAGCGCCCTGGCCGCCGCCGCAGAGCGGGTCGGGCAGGGCGATAGCGACGCCGAGGTCTCGCCGCCGAAGGATCCTGAACTCCGCGCCCTTGGGGACTCCCTCAACCGGATGATCCGAAGCCTGCGGGCGCAGAAGGCCGAGGTCCAGGCCCAGGCCCAGGAAAGCGAACGCCTGCTCGAGAGCCTGCTTCCAGCCTCCGGCGCCGCCCAGATGCGCGAGGGCGGGCATGACACCCCACGATCCTTCGCCGACGTCACCGTGGCCTTCGTCAACCTCTTTGGCCTCGACGATCTGGCCCTGACCCTGGGCGAAGAGGCAGCGCTCAACCTGCTCAGCGACATGGTCGGCGCCTTTGACGAGGTGGCAGAGGGCCTGGGCGTGGAGAAGGTCCGGACCATCGGCTCGTCCTATCTCGCCGCCTCGGGCCTTTCGGCTGAACGGCCGGACCACACCCTGCGCATGGTCGAGTTCGCCCGGGAGGCGGTCCGGATCGTGCGCCGGTTCAACGCTGAACGGGGCCTGGAGCTCGTGGCCGAGGTGGGTATCAACACCGGGCCCGTGACCGGCGGCCTGGTGGGCCGCCGGCGGTTCATCTACGACCTCTGGGGCGACACTGTCCGCCTCGCCCGGGGCATAGTCTCGGATGGCGAGACCTCCATCCAGGTGACAAAATCGGTCCGCGACCGGGTCCAGGACCTGGTCGATTTCGGGCCCGCCGTCCCCACCGAGATCAAGGGCATGGGCCGGATCGAGCTCTATCCCCTGATCGAGGCCGGCACCGCCCACAAAGGTGTGAAACGGGATGGGGGCGCCTGACATGACGCCTTCCGAACTCAGCGGCCTGGCCCTTGGCCCGGCCCTGGCCGTGGGCCTGGGCCTGCCCCTCGTCCTGCTGGTCATGACCGAGGCCATCCAGATCGCTGGACGCCGGGGCCACCCCGTCGCCGGTCCCCTGCGCTGGACCCGGAACTGGTTCATGCCGGCCCTGGCCCTGGTACTCTTCCTGCGGGTGGCCGTGGGCCTGCCGGGCTCGAGTCTGCCGGTGCGCCTCGCCGAGACCGTCCTGTGGATCTTCCTGGCGGCGGGCGCCCTCAACTACATCAACAGCCTGGTGTTTGAGGCGGCGGCTCTGGGAAGCTGGGCAACCCGGGTGCCACGGCTCCTGCGCGACCTGATCCGGATCCTGCTCGTCGGCCTCGCCGGCGCAGTGGTCTATTCCAGCGTCTGGGGCAAGGACCTGTCGGGCGCCCTGGCCGCCCTCGGTGTCAGCTCAATCGTCGTGGGCCTCGCCCTCCAGGAGCCCCTCGGAAACCTCTTCTCCGGCGTCATGCTCCTGATGGAGCGGCCCTTCGAGGTGGGCGACCATATCGAGATCGGCGACGTCTCGGGCGAGGTGAAGGAGATCAACTGGCGCTCCGTCCACCTCAAGGCCTTTGGTGGGCTGACGCAGGTGGTGCCCAACTCGGTGCTCAACAAGGAGGTCATCACCAACTACTCCCGGCCGCGCCGGATGAGGATGGAGATGATCGAGGTCTCCTTCAGCTACGATGACGCACCCAACGATGTCCGCCACACCCTCCTTGAGGTTGCCGCAGAGACCCCTGGCGTCCTCTCGACCCCGGCGCCCATCGCTGCCACCCTCAACTTCGGCGACTTCGGCATCGCCTACCGCCTGATCTACCGGACCCTCGAAGATGATCGCTGGCCGGTGCGGGGCGAGCTCATGACCCGGATCTGGTACGCTGCCCGGCGGCGGGGCCTGAACATGCCCTATCCCGTGACGGTCAACCTCGACTACGAGCAGAAGGGCGTCTTCGGGCGCACCCCGCCCAGGGCCCGGGACCTCCTGGCCGGGCTGGGCCGCTTCCCGGACCTGTCCGGCCTCGCCGAGCACGCCCTCGAGACCCTGGATTTCGCGCGCCAGGAGGTCCTGTTCCGGGAGGGCGACCTCCTGACGGGCGTGCTGGTCCTCGTCCGGGGCGAAGTCTCCCTGCAGATGGGAGAGGGCGAGGCCGCCATCGAGATCGCCCGGGCGTCTCCCGGCGAGATCTTCGGTGAGAGCGGCATGTACGGACGCCAGGCTTCAAGCCTGTGCGCCGTCGCCCTGGAGGACTGTCTCGTGGTCCGCATGGCACCCGACGCCATCTCGCAGGTCTTCGAGAAGAGCCCGGTCCTGGCGCGGGAGGTGGGGCAGGTGGTTGAGGCGCGCCGCAGCGCTGCCCAGGCCGCCCGGGAGAGCCGGCGGAAGTCCTGATGAGGCCTCGGTCTTCAGGACCGGGATATCTGCGGTCTTCAGCGGCGTCGTGGGGTCTCAGCCCGGCCCCGTCCGCCCTCAAGGATACCTGCGGCGCGCATCTGGTCGCCCAGGGCGCGTCCGGCTACCCGGCAGTCGGCAGCCACCCGGTCCCAGCTGCGCCCGCGGGATACGCAGTCCACCTGGCGTCCGGCGGTGATCCGCCTCAGGGCGTCCCGGGCCTCGCGCCCGCCGGGCGCCTTCAGCTCGGGGGCGTAGAAGTCGGCCAGGCGGACCTCCACCCAGTCGGCGCCCCGCCGGGGTCCGACGGCGACGCAGAGGGAATCCCCGTCCCCTACATGCACCACCGGGCCTGAGAAGCGCTCGCCCCGGACGAGGCTTGCGGGCATGGGCCCCTTCTGTGGCACGGCGCGGCAGGGATCGGCCAGGACCGGCCCAGCCAGGACAAGGAGGAGGCAGAACCCGGCTGCGGGCAGGAAGGAGGACGGCGGAAAGCGACGATTCATCAACCTTGCGCGCCCTATCCCGCTGCCGGGCGCTGGTCTGCGC
>CAIZKE010000043.1 GCA_903933475.1 uncultured Alphaproteobacteria bacterium
ATGCCAATCGCTTCGTGCGCACCCGCGGCTTCCGGGCCGAGCAGGAGGCCGGCGGTGCCCTCTGGGGCGGACTGGCCGATCCCGTCCAACTGGCCAAGCGGCCGGGCTTCGGTGCCCACGGTGCCCTGAAGGACTCCTCTTCGACCGACATCCTGGTCCACGCCGGAACCGCCCTTTCGACCTTCTACCAGTGCGGCGAGGGCTACCGGCTGGATCCCATCACCCTTGAGACCCTGGGTGTTGAGGCCTGGACCCCCATCGACGGGATCTCCGCTCATCCCAAGGTGGACGAGCGCACCGGCGAGCTGATGTTCTTCAACTACTCCAAGCATGCGCCCTACCTGCATTATGGGCTGGTCGGTGCGGACAACCGGTTGAAGGTCCTGCAGGCCATCGACCTCCCCGGGCCGCGCCTGCCTCACGACATGGCCTTCACCGAGCGTTTCGTGATCCTGAACGACCTGCCGGTGTTCTGGGACGCCGACCTCCTGGCACGGGGGATACACGCGGTGCGCCTGCACGAGGGCCTGCCCAGCCGGTTCGCCATCCTGCCCCGGGAAGGCGGGGAGCCGCGCTGGTTCGAGGCGGCACCCACCTATGTCCTTCATTGGCTGAACGCTTACGAGGACGGCGACGAGGTGGTCCTGGACGGCTATTTCCAGGACGAGCCCATGCCCCAGCCCCGGGCCGACGCGCCCCCCGGATTCGGCCACATGATGGCCTACCTGGATGAGATGAGCTTCCGTCCGCACCTTCACCGCTGGCGCTTCAACCTGCGTGACGGTTCGACCCGGGAGGAGCGGCTGGATCCCAGGATCATGGAGTTCGGCATGATCAATGGCCGCCATGCCGGGCGGCGGTACCGCTATGCCTATTCCACACTGCCCGAGCCTGGCTGGTTCCTGTTCAACGGCTTCGTGAAGTCTGACCTCGAGACCGGGGCGGCCACGGAGTATCGCCTGCCGCCGGGTGTCTTTGCGAGCGAGGCCCCCTTCGCCCCGAGGCGGGACGCAACCGCCGAGGATGACGGCTACCTCGTCAGTTTCCTGATCGACGAGAACCGGCAGGCTTCGGAATGCATCCTGCTGGACGCCCGCCGGATTGAGGACGGACCGGTCTGCCGGATCGCCCTGCCACACAAGATCTCCAGCGGGACCCACGCCGTCTGGGCGGGTCCGGAAATGATCCCCGGCTTCAGCTCACGCGCTTCGGCGGCATGGGAATGAAGCCGGAGGTCCGCGCCACATAGGCGGCGTAGTCGGGCTTCTTCCGGCGCATCGGCCCTTCGGTGGTGGGCACGCCACTCCAGCGGGTCAGCAGGAAGGTCAGCAGGGCCGGACCGACGATGGACAGGGCGCCCAGCAGGCCGGTGTCGGCGGCGATCAGGTAGAGGCCCCACCAGGTGCAGGCGTCGCCGAAATAGTTGGGGTGGCGCGTGTAGCGCCACAGACCCGTGTCCAGCACCTTGCCGGCATTGTCCGGATTGGCCTTGAAGCGGACCAACTGGGCGTCGCCGATCGTCTCGAAGAGGATGCCGGTCACCGCGAGGGCGGCGCCGGCCCAGGCCAGCGGGCCGAGGCTTGCCGGCCCCGAGGACTGTCCCAGCTGGACCGGCAGGCAGACGATGAACTGCAGGAGCGCCTGGAGGGAGAAGACGTAGATCAGGCTGGCCGTGGCGAAGTCCCAGCCCTTCTGTTCCTTGGCATCGGCCATCATGCGGGTATAGCGACGGTCGGCCCCGTGCTGGCGCCAGCGCCAGAGCAGATAGATCCCCAGCCGCAGACCCCAGGCCGCGCACAGCAGGGTTAGCAGGACCGCATGCGGGCCGCCCCCCGACTGCAGGTAGGTGGAGACCGCGATCACCACCATGCCCGCGCCCCACCAGCTGTCGATGAAGCTGGGGTCCTTCAGGGCGACGGCCACGCGCCAGAGGACCAGGAAGCAGAGGGCCGAAACCCCCGCATTGACCGCCAGAACCGCGCCGATCCCCATATCCGTCCTCCTGACGATAATTGCCTGAATGCAGGAGAGGGGCCTGCAGGCGCGGCTGTCAATGGAGGGCTGGGCTTGCCGGCCCGCTCAGGAGCCGGGAACGGGCGCCGGGGACAAGGGGCTGGGGCCTTGGGGTCCATTGTGCTAGCCGAGGCTATCGACGCCGCCGAAGATGCGGGCAGGGGAGGGAACATGTCGGACAATCTCTATGACCTTCTGGCGTCCCGGTTTCCGTCGGACCGGAGCCGCCCGTGCTTTCTGCAGCCCGGCCTGCCGCCGGTCACCTACGGCGACCTTGAGGATCGCACAGCCCGGGTCGCCAACCTGCTGAGGCGGCGGGGTGCCGCGCCCGGCGAGCGGGTCGCCCTGCAGGTCGAGAAGTCCGTAGACGCCGTGGTGATCTACCTCGCGACCTTGAGGGCCGGCGCGGTCTTCCTGCCCCTGAACGCCGCCTACACCCACGCGGAGGTGGACTATTTCCTGAAGGACGCCGAGCCGGCTGTCTTCATCCAGGACGCAGCGGCCTTCGTCGCGGAAGCAGCGGGCCTTGATCCCGACGGGGTCATCGAGCCCCGGGCGGCGACTGACCTGGCCTCGATCATCTATACCAGCGGCACCACGGGGCGCTCCAAGGGCGCCATGCTGACCCACGGTGCCTTGGCGGCCAACGCCCAGGCCCTGCATGCAGCCTGGGGATTCTCGGCGGATGACGTCCTGCTGCACGCCCTGCCCATCTTCCACGTCCACGGCCTGTTCGTGGCCCTCCACTGCGCCTTCCTGTCAGGTGGCCCCATGGTCTGGCTCAACCGCTTCGAGGATGCGGCCGTCCTGGAAGGCCTGTCCCGGTCAACGGTCATGATGGGGGTGCCAACCTTCTACACCCGGCTTCTCGCCAACCCGGGCCTGACCCGGGAGGCAGTGGCCCACATGCGGCTGTTCATCTGCGGCTCGGCGCCCCTCCTGGAGAGCGCCTTCGAGGCCTTCGAGGTCAGGACGGGCCACCGGATCCTTGAACGCTACGGCATGAGCGAGGCGGTGATCATCACCACCAATCCGCTCGTGGGCGACCGCATCGCCGGTTCCGTGGGCTACCCCTTGCCGGGCGTCGAACTTCGCATCGGGGGCGGTGAAGCCACCGGGGTCATCGAGATTCGCGGCCCCAGCGTCTTCTCAGGCTACTGGCGCATGCCGGAGAAGACCCGGGAGGAATTCACGGCGGACGGCTTCTTCATCACCGGCGATGTCGGCCGGGTCGATCCAGACGGCCGGCTCTGGATCTCGGGCCGGGCCAAGGACCTGATCATCTCCGGCGGCTACAATGTCTATCCCAAGGAGGTTGAGCTGATCCTCGACGAGTTGCCCGGGATCCGCGAGAGCGCCGTGATCGGGGTTCCCCACCCGGACTTTGGCGAGGGCGTGGTTGCAGTGGTTGAGGCAGAGGGCCCGGCTCTGGACGAGGCCGACCTCATCACCAGGCTTCGCAGCCAGCTGGCACCCTACAAGACCCCCAAGCGTGTGGTCTTCGTGGACGCCCTGCCAAGGAACGCCATGGGAAAGGTCCAGAAGGCCCATCTCCGCCAGACCTGGGGCCACCTCTTCAAGTGATCACAAGCCAGTGAGGCCCGATTGACCGGCGCCCCACCCTGTGAACAATTCTTAAACATTGATTGACCTTAGGGGGGCCGGTCGAATGGGTGCGGGCTTTCTCGTGCTGACAGTTCAATTCATCGGCGGGATCGTCGGCAGCTGCATGCTTTGCAACCTGCTGCGGTCCGCGGACACGGGCCCCTTCGGCAACGCCCTTCTGGGTGCGATTGGGGGCGTCTGTGGGGCGGGTGTCGTGTACGCACTGTCACCGGCCTTCGGCACCCTCCCGGGCCTGTCCGGGCCCCTGGTTGCAGGCATCCTCGCCGGCGGTGTCACGGTCATGCTGGC
>CAIZKE010000044.1 GCA_903933475.1 uncultured Alphaproteobacteria bacterium
GCCAGGCTTCTCGACATCCTCGCCGTCACCCGGAACTGCGTCACGCCCTGAAGCCCGTCAGGACCCCGACGGACGCCCCGACTTCAGGTCCTGGAGTGCGCGTTTCAGTCTCTGGTCGTAGTCCGTTGGGAATGAAAGGATGCCGGTCTTCGGGTCCCGAACCAGGCCCCGGAACTCTGGAGGCAGGCGGTACATCAGCCTGATCATGAGGTCACTGGACACCCAGGGACTACCGCGGAAATAGCCGTGCCCGTTCCCGGATGAGATGTCCGGAGCGGCGGAGACATCAATGTAGGAAACCCGGTCCGGGCGGCTCTTCAGCAGGTTGGCGAAGGGTGCCGGGACCTGGTCGGGGGGCAGGGCTTCCCCAAGTCGCTCGTGCCCCGTGATCTTCTCGGAGATCTGCAGGGCCTGGTCCTGTTTAGAGGCGTAGATGATCAGGTGCCGCGAGACGTCCAGGACGCCGTCGGCCAGGTAGGCGCCGAAGACCGACCGGTCGACGTCGCTCGAGATCAGGAAGACGTTCTCCAGCTTGGAGCCATAGGTCTCCCCGGCGGTCCTCTGCCCGCGGTTCAGGAGGGCCATCTGCTCCAGGGACCGGGCCACCAGGCGGGTACCGGCGCTGTAGCCGATGATGTGAATCCGCTCGGCAGTCGTCTCGGTCTCCAGCATGCGGACGAGTTCCCGAAGATTGCGGGCCATCCCCATGGCGGTGTCAACATCACCCACATAGGCCGTCGCCTCGGGGGTCGACGGCCAGGAATAGGCGACGAAGAGCCCTTCATAGCCCATGAAGTGCCACATCTCGGCCGCCACCAGGACGGGGTTGTCGAAGGCCACCTTGTAGCCATGGACATAGATGTAGACGTCCTTCTGGCGGGTGCGCTCCAGTCTGCGATTGACCTCGGCGGCGAACCTGCCGGTCGCTTCGTTCGGTGAGACGGACTGCTGGCCCGGGTCCACGTAAGGCGTCACGGACCGGTTGAGGACGCCGTACTCAGTGACCCCGGAAACCTCGATGGGATAGTCCTTTGACCGGGACTTCAGCAGGGCTATTTCCCGCGCCTGCCGCCAGGTGACGGCGGGATTGCTCACGCTGACCCGGGCTTCGCCCAGGTGCACCACAAGGCTGCGCTCGGTGGTGTAGAAGTCCCCCGGCGCGTTGCCTGCGCTCTTCTGCCGACCGGTGGCGTAAAGGATGCCGCCGTCGGGGATGTCGCCCACCGGGCGATCATCCGCCGCCCGGTCGAAGGCGCCGCTGTCAAAGGCGTCTGGCGCAGGCATGAGGGCGAGCCCCGGAGGGGCCTTGCCCGCGCAGGCCTGCAGGACCAACCCGAAGGTCAGGACCGCAACGGCTCGGATCAGTCTGGGGGAGGGCATTCGGAGGCTCCTGCCGAAATTCGCTCCAAGAGGTACAGGGCTCGCCGGACTGTGCAAGCCGGAGGTTCACTCCGGGGGCGAGGGCGACAAAAAAAGAGGCCCCGCCGTTGAAGGCGGGGCCAGTCGGGGTTGCCTCGGGAAAAGGATCAGAACCGCTTGCGCACGGTGATGAAGGCCTGGCGCGGGGCGGCGGTCAGCAGGGTCTGGTTGTCACCCGAATAGCCGAAGCCGTTGGAGCCGATGGTCGAGACGTAGTCCTCGTCCGTCAGGTTCGTCACGTTGGCCTGGATCTCCAGGCCCTCGGTCAGGCCCTCGCCCTGGAAGCGGTAGCCAAAGGACAGGTCGGCCGTCGTGGTGGACGGGACGGACTTGTCGTTGGTGTAGGTGAAGTACCGTTCCGAGACATAGTGGACGTTCAGGGCGGCGAACCAGCC
>CAIZKE010000045.1 GCA_903933475.1 uncultured Alphaproteobacteria bacterium
CGGAGGCCGCACTGACCCGTGATGAAGGAGGCACGGCCGGCGGTGCAGCTTTGCTCCGCGTAGTAGTCCGTGAAGAGCATTCCCTCTTCGGCAACCCGGTCGATGTTCGGGGTGCGATACCCCATCATCCCCTTGGTGAAGATCGAAAGGTTGGACTGACCGATGTCGTCCCCCCACATGATCAGGATGTTTGGCTTGCCCTTGGGCATGGCGTTCCTCTCCGCTCTCAGGAGGCCGCAATCGACCTCCATCGTGAACCGGTATCCGGTGAATTCACGCTAAAATGACGCGCTGCGCCGGAATAGCTGCAGCTTGCGACTACCGGCATAACCCTAGGCTTGATCAAACCGGCGGTTTCCGGGCTCGCCGATGAGCTGAAGGGCGAGCCCCATGATCCGCTGGGCGGACCCGGAAAGGGGCCGGCTCGCGGGCTGGACGGAATGGGCGCTGTGCACGAAGTCAAAACCGCTGACGGGGATTCGAACCACATCGAAGAAGCGCTGGAGACGCCTCACCAAGCTCGGAGATACCAGACTATAGACATCGGCCCGCTCAAGCAGTTCGCCGATCTGGTAGAAATCGGACCCGACAAGCGCAGGCTTCAGTGTCCCGCCGGTGATTGTTTCCAGCCAGCGGACAAGAGTAGGATAGACCTTAGGCATGGCGATCCGGTAATCGAGCAGGTCTGCAGGCGTGACCTCGGCCTTGGTCACAAGCGGATGCCGCCGGCCGACCAACACCACCGGACGGGTCCTCAGGATCTCCTTCGTCAGGAACTCCCCACCCACACGCTGGGGCTCGACGTGAAAAAAGCCAAAATCCAGGTGCCCCGACCTCAACCTTTCCAGAAGCGACCCCGTATCTTCTACGACGAGGCCCAAAGCGATGCCGGGATGAAGCCGGTGGGTCTCGGCAAGCAGGTCTGTTGCGAGCTCGACGGCGACAACGGCTCCCAGCCCGACTGTCACCTGACCCGAGTGACCACGCGTGGTCTCGTCGATGTCGCGCTCGATTGCAGCCAGGTCGAGAAGGACCTGCCGGCCACGCTCGACGAGAAGCTGTCCGGCCTGGGTCAGCTTGACCCCTGCGGTGGACCGCTCGAAGAGGACGACGCCGAGCCGGTCTTCGATCAGCCTGAGGTTCTTGCTGAGGCCGGGCTGAGTGAGGCCGAGGACCTCCGCCGCCTGGCGAATGCTGCCCCTGTTGGCGACGGCCATGACCTGGCGGATGTCCCGTGACCCGAGCAGCGGCGCCCGGTCAGTCTGAGTTGTCATCCCTGGCTCCTCTCCGAGGGGGCCCTAGCTCGCACCCTGAACGCAGACTACACACTACCGCCAGAGGTTGAACCCGGCTTCTTCTCCCCAGCCCAACCCGCTTGTGCGGCGATCATCGGCAGCCTAGGACGACCGCTTCGTCGCCCTCCTGGCGGAATTGGTAGACGCGCGGGATTTAGGTTCCCGTGTCGAAAGGCGTGCCGGTTCGAGTCCGGCGGAGGGCACCATGACCTCGCAAACGGATCAGTTCCGGGCGTAGAGGTTGGACAGGACCTCGGGCACGAGCCCCGGCAGGTCTTCTGAGACAAGGCCGGGGCCAAACCGCTCCGCAGCTTCGGCATGGATCCACGCCCCGGCACAGGCGGCGTCGAAGCCGGAGGCCCCTTGGGCGAGAAGCCCACCGATCAGGCCCGCGAGGACATCGCCGGAGCCGGCGGTCGCCAACCAGGGTGGTGCGTTGAGATTGATGGCCGCCCGGCCATCCGGATGGGCGACCACTGTGTCGGCACCTTTCAGCACCACCACGGCACCGGCTTTCAGAGCTGCCTCCCGAGCCGCGTCGATCCGCGTTGGTGCGCGGGTGAGCTTGCCGGGGAACAGGCGTTCGAACTCACCTTCGTGGGGGGTCAAGACGTCGTCGACATCAAGGAGGGCGAAGAGGTCCCCGGGCGACTGCCGGAAGACAGTGATAGCGTCGGCGTCGATGACGAGGGCGGCACCTGTCCTTCCCAGGGCGAAGACTTTTTCCCGGGTTCCGTCTTCAATCCCCGCAGCGGGCCCGATGATGACTGCATCCATGGCGGAACAGGCGTCCTCCAGCTCGTCAGCCGTATCCGCGGCGACCAGCATGACCGCCTCAAGGTGGGCGGCATTCACGGCCAGAGCGTCGCGCGGAGACGCCAGGGTCACGACGCCTGCGCCGACGCGAAGTCCGGCGCGGGCGGCCAGGCGCGCGGCGCCCGTCCGCCAGGGCCCGCCGCTGACCACCGCAAGCCGCCCCCGGCTGTGCTTGTGCCCAGACGTCGAGGGCCAGGGAAAGCGCTCCAGCCAGAGGTCGGGATCATTCTCGAAGAGGTCGGAGGTCAGCGCTCCAAGGCCGATGTCCGCCACCACGATCTCGCCGCACAGTTCCCGGCCAGGAAAGAGGACGTGCACCGGCTTGCGGACCTGGAAGGTGACTGTGAGTTCGGCAGACGCCGCGAAGCCGCCGACGGGCCGCCCGGTGTCGCCGGACAGGCCACTGGGAAGGTCGACGGCCACGGTTTGCGCGCCTGAGGTCTTCAGGGCCTCCAGCCGACGCAGAATCCCAGAGTCCAGGGGGCGGTTGAGACCGGCGCCGAACAGGGCGTCGATCAACAGCCCCTCGCCGCCTCCGTCCCCCCAGGCGGCGACTGTCCCGGTCCAGGCGGCCCGGGCTGCGCGTGCGGCAGGCGAGGCTGGGGGTGCCAGCGCCTCTATCACGACGGGCCAGCCCTTGCGGGCAAGTTCAGCGGCGGCGACATAGCCATCTCCGCCGTTGTCCCCGGGTCCACACAGGACCCGCACGGGCTGGGGTGGGAATCGGGCTTCCACCGCCCGGGCAACGGCCCGACCGGCCCTCTGCATCAATCCCTCGAGCGTCTCGCCGCGTCTCACGGCGGCGCGGTCTGCATAGGCCAACTCGGCGACGCTGAGGATGGGCCGGGCGGGCATGGCTATAGGACGCCCGTGGACGCCTCGCGCCCACGCGAGACCAGGGACAGCGTGCGGCCATCCGACGCAAGGGTGGTGATGGAGGCGTGGTCGGGCCGGAAGACCAGGACCCGGTCCTCGCCCTCCAGGACCGACATCACCGCGTTGATCGCCACATAGTGGCTGAATACGGCCGTCCCACCCCGGACCCGCAGGGAGTCGGCAGCCCTGCGCCGCCACTGCTCGTAGTCCAGGTCCCCGCGAATGTCTGACCATCGACCCTGGAAGGCCTCGCGCAGCCAGCCGGGGCGATCCTCGGCGGAAAGGGCCGAGGGGGTCGGGATCTCACCAACACCGGGATCGATCTCGATCTCGACTCCGAGGGCCTCCGCAGTCGGAGCGGCCGTCTCCCGGCAGCGGCGCAGGGGCGAGCTGACCACCCGGGACGGGCGCTGGTCTTCGGGCAGGGACAACAGGTAATCGCGGGCCGCTTCGGCCTGGGCACGGCCAGTATCGTCGAGGCCGGGGTCGTCGTCAGCCTCCCCCCAGACGGCGGCGGGCTTTCCGTGGCGGATCAGGAAGAGGGTCTGCATGCTCTAGTCCAGGATGAAGAGGTTGCGGCGGTCGTCGTCGGAGCGCGAGACGGTTCCGGTGCGACCGACGCCCTCCTCCGCCTCGAGGGAAGCCAGGGCGGCGGTCTCGGTTCCGGGAATGATGGCGGCGAAACGCCGGTCCGCCGCGTCCCGGCCGACGATGACGCCCATTCGGTATCCTTCCCGGTCATGAATCACGGTGTAGGTCTCCACCCTCCCCCGCCCGGATGGCCGTTCCATGACGGTCGGACGCGGCAGGGAGTCAATCCGGGCCTGCAGGACCGCGGGATCCTGCCGCTCGAAGGCGCGCGAGGGACGACGCGTTGAATAGACGCCGGTCGACTGCTTGGTGAGATACCAGCCGTTGGCGGTGCAGAGGCCGAAGGTCCCGGGACGGGCCCGAAGCCGCTGCATCATGACCACGACGCCGTGCATGGCGTAGTTGTTACCCGGTCCGCCTGCGTAGGGCAGGCCGCCGGTGACCGTGAAACCCCGGGGATCCTCCAGGGACAGGCCGAGGGACTCGGCGCCCACCTGCACGGCAGACGGGAAGCAAGAGTAGAGGTCAAAAGCGGCGACCTCGGCGACCGGGATCCCGGCCATGTCCAGCGCCTGCTCGCCGGTGAGGCGCATGGCCGGACTGGAATGAAAGTCCTGGCGTTCGATAGGGTTCCAGATGTCGTTAGCGTCAGCGCAACCATGAAGGAAGACCATCCGGTCCTCGCCCACCCCGAGCTCCCGGGCCCTTGCCAGGCTGGTGATCAGGACGCCCGCCGACTGGTCCACGTCCATGATGGCGTTCAGGAACTTCGGATAGGGAAAGCCGATCATCCGGTTGGCGGCCGTCACCGTGACCAATTCCTCCGCCGAGCGCTCCGTGGGGAACCAGGCCTCCGGATTGCCCGCCGCCACCTGGGTGAAGGGTGCGAACAGTTCGCCCAGACGCTTCTGGTGATCCGGGATCGAGCGGCCGTCCCGGGCGCGGAGGGCGTTCTCGAAGAGAGGGTAGATGTTGATCGGCCGGTCCATCCCGTGCGCGGCCTCATAGGCGCTGACCCCTGGACGCCCATCGCCGATCCAATCTGGCGGCGGCAGATCCTCGGCGTCATCCCAGTCCTCGAAGCCAAGGCCCCGGGTGAGGCGCTTCACACCCGAGCCCATGAACTCGGCGCCGACCACCAGGATCTGCTGGTTTCGCCCCTCTGCGATCCGCTGGGCGGCGACATTGATGGCATACTGGGAGCTGTTCCCCCCGGTCCGGGTATAGACACTCCAGTCGGGTGAGGCGCCCAGCCGCCGGGCCAGGGTCGCAGGCGGATTTGTCGAGTGGGGCATGATGCGCCTCTCGCCCGGGGCGTCTACGGCGAAACTTATCACCGCAAGCCCGTCGATCCCGGAAAGGACCGAGGACCCCAGACCCGCGTCCGAAGCCGCCCGTTCCGCCGCGAACTTGAGCAGGTGGGTTGGAGATGGCGAGGCTGCAGGATCACCTCGCCAGGTGAACTGCCCGCCGCCGACCAGAACCGGTGTCGTTTCGTCGCTCACCGCGCCCCTCCATTAGGTTGTGATGCCAATCCTAGGCGCTGAAGGACGTCCCTCAAGGGAAATTCGGGTGGCAACAGGAAATGCACATTATTTAGGCGCTTGACGCTCGTGAAATAGGCGCCCATCCACAAATCCAACTCTGGCCATGGCTCGGGTTCGCACCAAAGCTTGTCGCCGGCCGCAGGCTGGGTCACGTCGAGCCGGATACGCCGGGCTCCCGTCCCGGTGGGAGTTGGCAGATGAAAAAGATCGAAGCGGTCATCAAGCCCTTCAAGCTCGATGAGGTGAAGGAAGCCCTTCAGGCGATGGGCGTCCAGGGCATGACCGTGATTGAAGCCAAGGGCTATGGACGCCAGAAGGGGCACACTGAGCTCTACCGTGGTGCCGAGTACGTCGTGGACTTCCTGCCCAAGATCAAGGTTGAGGTGGTGATCGCTGACGACCAGCTCGAGGCCGCGCTGGAGGCCATCGTCGGCGCCGCCCGGACAGGGCGGATCGGCGACGGAAAGATTTTTGTTTCCGAGGTGCTGGATGTCCTGCGCATCCGCACTGGCGAGACGGGAGAGGCCGCCGTCTAGACGGCGAGGGATTCAGATTTAATCGAGAAGGGGAACATCATGGCTACGGCCAAGGACATTCTGGACCAGATCAAGGAAAAAGACGTCAAGTACGTTGACGTCCGCTTCACCGACATCCGCGGCAAGCTGCAGCACGTCACCTTTGACATCGACCTGGTGGACGACGAATTCCTGACGGACGGCACCATGTTCGACGGATCGTCCATCGCCGGCTGGAAGGCGATCAACGAGAGCGACATGAAGCTGCGGCCGGACCTGGACACCGCCATCATCGACCCCTTCTACCAGCAGACCACCCTCGCCCTGATGTGCGACGTGGTGAACCCCGACAGTGGCCTGCCCTACAACCGGGATCCGCGGTCGATCGCCAAGTCGGCGCTGAACTACCTGAAGTCGGCCGGGATCGGCGACACCGCCTTCTTCGGCCCCGAGGCCGAGTTCTTCATCTTCGACGACGTGCGCTGGTCCACGGCCCCACACAACACCGGCTACTCCTTCGACTCCACCGAGCTTCCGGTGAATTCCGGTCGCGAATACCCCGAGGGCAACATGGGTCACCGCCCTGGCCCCAAGGGCGGCTACTTCCCGGTCAACCCGGTGGACTCCGCCCAGGACCTGCGCGGCGAAATGCTGGCGGTGATGGGCGAGCTTGGCATGAAGCCGGAAAAGCACCACCACGAGGTGGCGCCCGCCCAGCATGAACTCGGCCTGAAGTTCGACACCCTCGTGGTGATGGCTGACCGCATGCAGCTCTACAAGTACGTCATCCACAACGTGGCGGCGGCCTACGGTAAGTCGGCCACCTTCATGGCCAAGCCGATGTTCGCCGACAACGGCTCAGGCATGCACGTTCACCAGTCGATCTGGGGTGCCGGCAAGCCTCTGTTCGCCGGGGACAAGTACGCTGGCCTCTCGCAGATGTGCCTCTGGTACATCGGCGGGATCATCAAGCACGCCAAGGCGATCAACGCCTTCTCGAACTCGACCACCAACTCCTACAAGCGCCTGGTGCCGGGCTACGAAGCCCCGGTGAAGCTGGCCTACTCGGCTCGTAACCGCTCGGCTTCGATCCGCATCCCGCATGTGGACAGCCCGAAGGCCAAGCGCATCGAGGCCCGTTTCCCCGATCCGATGGGCAACCCCTACCTGACCTTCACCGCCCTGCTGATGGCCGGCCTCGACGGCATCATCAACCAGATCGATCCGGGCGGCCCGCAGGACAAGAACCTCTACGACCTTCCCCCGCGCGAGCAGAAGAAGGTGCCCGAGGTCTGCGGCTCCCTGCGTGAGGCGCTCGAGAACCTGGACAAGGACCGCGCCTTCCTGAAGGCCGGCGGCGTCATGGACGACGACTTCATCGACTCCTACATCGAACTGAAGATGGAAGAGGTGATGCGGCTCCAGCTGCATCCGCATCCGGTCGAGTTCGACATGTACTACAAGTGCTGATCGCGCCCTCCCCGAGATGAGCGCCTGAAGGCCGCCGGTCACCTGGCGGCCTTCTTGATTCTGGACCTCGTGAGGCGGAGCCGCGCCGAATCGCGCCATTGAACGCAAATGGCTGACCCTCCTCCCCAGGCCTCGCTGTTCGATGACCCGCCGTCGGCAGGCACCCCGCGGGAGCCGGCTGTCCCCGGGACTGCACCTGCCAGGGCCCCCGCTTCCCGCGGCGACTATTCCGCAAAGGACATTGAGGTCCTCGAGGGCCTGGAGCCCGTCCGCAAGCGCCCGGGCATGTACATCGGCGGCACGGACGAGCGGGCGCTGCACCATCTCTTCGCCGAGGTCCTCGACAACGCCATGGACGAGGCTGTCGCCGGACATGCCCGGGTCATCGAGGTCCGGCTGGAAGCCGACGGCAGCCTGACCGTCCGCGATGACGGACGCGGCATCCCCGTGGATCCCCATCCCCAGTATCCGGGGAAGTCGGCCCTGGAGGTCATCATGACCATCCTGCATTCCGGCGGGAAGTTCTCGGGCAAGGCCTACGAAACCTCCGGCGGCCTGCACGGCGTGGGGGTCTCCGTGGTCAACGCCCTGTCGGAGCACCTGGAGGTCACCGCCTTCAAGGACGGCTTCGAGTGGCGACAGGTCTTCAGCCGGGGAAAGCCCGTGGGGGGGCTGGAGAAGCTGGGCGCGACGCGCAAGCATGGAACCATCATCGCCTTCCGACCGGACAGCCTGATCTTCGGCGACAGCGTCGGCTTCCGGCCGGCCCGGCTCTACCGAATGGCCCGATCCAAGGCCTACCTCTTTGCGGGGGTCGAGATCCGCTGGTCCTGTGACCCTTCGCGGATCCAGGACCAGACGCCGGCCGAGGCGGTGCTGCGCTTCCCCAACGGCCTCGCCGACTACCTGGCGGAACGGGTCCGCGACGTGGAGACCGTGACCCCGGAACCCTTCACCGGCCGCTTTGAGCGCAAGGGCGACCCCGGCAAGGTCGAATGGGCAGTGACATGGACCGGCGCGGGCTTCGGTGAGGCGGATGGCTTCCTGCAGTCCTATTGCAACACCGTACCCACACCGGAGGGCGGGACACACGAGGCCGGCTTCCGCGCCGCCCTGACCCGGGGCCTCAAGGCCTACGCCGAGCTGGTGGGGGAGAAGCGCGCGGGACTTCTCACCGCCGAGGATGTTGTCGCCCAGGCGGGCGGCCTGGTCAGCGTCTTCATCTCCAATCCCGAGTTCCAGGGACAGACCAAGGAACGGTTGTCCTCCGCCGAGGCCCAGAAGCTGGTTGAAACCGCCCTTCGGGACCCCTTCGACCACTGGCTTGCGGCCCAGCCGCGCTCGGCCCGCACCCTCCTCGACTTCGTCATCCAGCGCGCCGAGGACCGGCTGAAGCGCCGCAAGGACAGAGAGGTCTCGCGGGCTTCGGCGACCCGCAAGCTGCGGTTACCCGGAAAACTGGCAGACTGTTCCGCCCAGGCGGCCGATGGCTCGGAGATCTTCATCGTCGAGGGGGACAGCGCTGGCGGGTCGGCAAAACAGGCCCGGAATCGCCGCAACCAAGCCATTCTACCCCTCCGCGGCAAGATCCTGAACGTCGCCTCAGCCACTGCGGACAAACTGGGCCAGAACAAGGAGCTGTCCGACCTCATGCTGGCCCTGGGCGTCCAGGGCGGGGCCCGATTCCGCGAGGAAGACCTTCGGTATGAGCGGGTGGTCATCATGACCGACGCTGACGTGGATGGCGCCCACATCGCAAGCCTGCTGATCACCTTCTTCTACAGGACCATGCCGCAGCTCATACGCGCTGGTCGGCTCTACCTGGCCCTGCCGCCCCTCTTTCGCATCAGCCATGGCGGCAAGACGGTCTATGCCCGGGACGACGCGCACCGCGTCGCCCTCCTGGCCGGGGAGTTCAAGGGCAAGAAGCCTGAAGTCGGACGCTTCAAGGGCCTGGGAGAGATGATGCCGGCCCAGCTCCGCGAGACCACGATGGATCCGGCGAGCCGGACACTTGCCCGGGTCACCCTGCCCCGGTCCGAGGAACAGGTCGCAGACCTCGTGGAGGCCTTGATGGGCCGCAAACCCGAACTGAGGTTCCGGTTCATCCAGGAGAATGCCGAGTTCGCTACGGCGGACCTTGACGTCTAGTCGGATTGCGCTTGCGCGTTGACTTGAGGGCCCCAGCCCTTATGTTCCGCCCGCGCGGCGAATAACGTCCGCGCCGCTGCGCCGCGCGCGCCCCCGCCCCGCGGGACGGGCCCGTCGCCCTTTAGGCAAAGAATGACCGAATTCTCTGAACTGGGCCTATCGCCCGAAATCCTGCAAGCCGTCTTCAACACCGGCTACACGACTGCAACCCCGATCCAGGCCGAAGCCATCCCCGTTGCGCTCACGGGCAAGGATGTCCTGGGCATCGCCCAGACGGGCACCGGGAAGACCGCCGCCTTCACCCTGCCGATGATTGAGCGCCTCGCGGCGGGCCGCAGCCGTGCCCGCATGCCTCGAGCCCTGGTGATCGCCCCGACCCGGGAACTCGCCGACCAGGTCTCAGCCTCCTTCGAGCGCTACTCTGCTGGCCAGGCCCGGAAGCTGTCCTGGGCCCTGCTGATCGGCGGGGTCTCCTTCAATGACCAGCAACTCAAGCTCGACCGCGGCGTCGACGTCCTGATCGCTACCCCCGGCCGGCTGCTGGACCACTTCGAACGGGGCAAGCTGCTCCTGACCGGGGTGCAGATCCTCGTGGTCGACGAAGCCGATCGCATGCTCGACATGGGCTTCATTCCCGACATCGAGCGGATCTTCAAGCTGACCCCGCCCAAGAAGCAGATCCTGTTCTTCTCTGCGACCATGCCGCCCGAGATCACACGGCTGACCAAGCAGTTCCTGAACGATCCGGTCCGCATCGAGGTGGCCAAACCCGCCACCACCGCCGAGACCATCTCCCAGCACATTGTCCGTATTCCGACCTCGGACCCCAAGGCCAAGCGCACGGCTCTGCGGATGCTGATCGAGAAGGAAGGGATCAAGAACGGGATCGTCTTCTGTAACCGGAAGTCCGAAGTGGATATCGTCGCCAAGTCCCTGCGGACGCACGGCCTCGACGCCGCTGCCATCCACGGTGACCTCGACCAGCAGACCCGGATGCGGACCCTGGACGCCTTCCGTAACGGCGACCTCAAGCTTCTCTGCGCTTCAGATGTCGCCGCCCGGGGCCTCGACATCCCCGATGTCAGCCACGTCTTCAACTATGACGTTCCCCACCACGCCGAAGACTACGTGCACCGGATCGGACGCACGGGCCGGGCTGGCAAGTCTGGCCGCGCCCTGATGATCGTGACCCCGGCCGACGCCAAGAACATAGACAAGGTCCTGAAGCTCATTGGCCAGGAACCTGAAGAGATCGTGCTGGAAGGCGTCGACTTTACGGCCATCCACGACACGCCCCGTGACGACCGCAAGGGTGGCCGCGGCCCGGCCCGTGGACGCGATCGTGACCGTGACCGTGACCGCGAACGGGGACGAGGGCGCGACGGGGAAGTCCGTCCCCCCAGACGGGAACGTACCGAGCCGCAGGCGATTGAAGGTCACGAGGCCAGCCCTGTGGAGCCCGCTCAGACAGAGGCCGCACAAGCGGCGCCCGAGGCAGGTACCGAACGGGATACCCATTCCCGCAGGTCGCGTACCGCCAGGTCAGACGGACGGACGTCAGCCGACGCGGCTCCGCGCGCGCCAAGGACTTCCGAACCTGCCGAAGCCCCGGCGCGGAACAGCCGGCAGGAGCCCAGCGGAAGGCGCCGGGACTCTTCCCAGGATGAAGACCGCCAGGGCGGCAAACCTGTTGTCGGCTTCGGGAGCGAACTGCCCGCTTTCCTGAACCGCCCGACAACTTCTGGACAAAAATGAGGCCCGTTGGCCTCGACGCTTGACTCCCACGGCCTCAGGCTGAAGGGAAGCGGCTGTTGGCGCATTGCGGTGCGCCCTGGGTCTCCTGCGGAGGTAAGCGGTACAGCGCGATGGCCGAGGATTTTGAGGCGCGGTTAAGGTCACCTGAAGCCTATTCGCTCGCCCGCAGTGCGCTGGAGCAGCTTGAGGACCAACGTGTCTGGCCGACGCCGATCAACTACGAGATCTGGGCCTATGTCACGGCCGACCCGGACAGTCCCCTGGCGAAGGAGCTCGCACGCATCCGCGAAAAGGGCGAGGTGATCACCGAAGAGGTCGCTGAGAAGCTGGCTTCCATCTACCTGCCCCGGCAGCGCCTCAGCGAGCACATCCGGGACACGGGCCAGGCCCTGTCACGGGAACTGGCCAGCGCTGAACAGGCGATCCGATCGGCACAGGTGACCAGCGAGACCTTCTCGACCCGGCTGGAGGAGACTTCCCGCACCCTCGTTGCCGATCCCAGCAGCGAAGCCCTGCGGGGGGTGGTCGCTGACTTGTCCGATGCAACGCGAAACATGCAGGCCCAGAACCTGGAGGTGGAGCGCGCCCTGGCAGCATCGACCACCGAGGTGGCCATGCTGCGCGAGCAACTCCAGGAAATCCGCAAGGAGGCCGCCACCGACCCCCTGACCCGGCTCGCCAACCGGCGGGCCTTTGACGAGGAAATTGAACACGTCAGGTCAGGGGCTGAAGCGACCGGGGAGCCGTTCTGCCTGGTGCTCCTCGACATCGACCACTTCAAGAAGTTCAACGACACCTGGGGACACCAGACTGGCGACCAGGTCCTCCGGTATGTGGCGGGCATCATCCGCAAGCGCGTTACCCCGCCCCGTTTCGCCTCGCGCTTTGGCGGCGAGGAGTTTGCGTTCATCCTTCCGGGAGACAACCTGTTCGACGCCTCTCCGCTGGTGAATGCGATCCTCAAGGACGTGTCCTCCACCAGCATCCGCAGGCGGTCGACCAATGACAACCTCGGCATCATCACCCTGTCAGCAGGGATTGCCGCCTTCCGTTCCGGAGAAAGTGTCCACGACCTTGTCGAACGTGCGGACACCAACCTCTACACAGCCAAGCGCAGGGGCCGGAACCGCATGGTGATCGAGAGCGAGATCTGACAGGGGCCGGGATCCACCAGACGGATTTGGGCGCGGGTTCGAAACCTCTGGCCTGACGCAGGGTAAGCCGCGGTTCCTTGTCCACGAGTTCAATTCGGGAGGCGAGAATGGTGTACGAGAAGATCAAGGTTTCGCTCAATGACGGTATCGCCGTCATCTGCCTGGCGGATCCGGCAACAATGAACGCCGCCGGCCTCGACACCATGGCCGAACTCCGCGCAGCCTTCGCGGCCTTTGCCCGGCAGGACTCCGGTGCCCGTTGCGTCATCCTCACGGGAGAAGGCCGCGGGTTCTGCTCAGGCGCCAATCTCTCCGGCGGGGGTGGGTCCGGTGGGGCTGCAAGCGCCGATCCAGAGGGTCCGGACTCCGGCTCCGCACTGGAGACGGTCTACAACCCCTTCATGACCTCCCTGCGCGACTATCCCATCCCGATCGTGACGGCCGTCAATGGTGCAGCGGCAGGTGTGGGATGCTCTCTCGCCCTGATGGGTGACATTATCGTCGCCGGGGAAAGCGCCTACTTCCTCCAGGCTTTCCGCCGGATCGGCCTGGTGCCCGACGGCGGTTCGACCTACCTGCTTCCCCGTCTCATCGGCAAGGCGCGCGCTCTGGAAATGGCCCTCCTGGGCGAGAAGATCCCCGCGAAGACGGCGTTGGACTGGGGTCTGGTGAACAGGGTCGTGCCGGACGAAGAGCTGATGTCCACCGCCCAGGAAATCGCCCGCTCCCTTGCTGAGGGCCCGTGGGCCCTCGGGTCGATCCGCAAGCTGATCTGGGAAAGCCTCGACAGTCACTGGCTCCAGCAACTCCACGCTGAGCGCGTCGCCCAGCGCACGGCCGGCCGGACATCCGACTTCCGCGAGGGTGTCATGGCCTTCCTCCAGAAGCGCGTCGCGGTCTTCAGCCGCAAATAGGGCGCTTCAGGCGTCTGGGGCTTCTGCAG
>CAIZKE010000046.1 GCA_903933475.1 uncultured Alphaproteobacteria bacterium
GCACCCTTTCCGGCAAGGCGGCCCGCCGGGCCGAGGCGGCTCTGGCGCGTATCCCCCGCCGGCCAGAACCCTTGGACCGCGCCGAGGCCGAAGCGCGGTTCGAGTCCCTGCTCGCGGGTGTCTGGCCATGAGCGAAGCGGACGGCTTCCAGCCTCGCCTCGACTTCGAGGCGGCCGAGGGCGCCGCGCAGGATGGCGAGGCCCTGATCGTCGATGTCGATGGCTACGAAGGCCCACTGCATGTCCTGCTCGCCCTGGCCCGCAGCCAGAAGGTGGACCTGCTTCGCATCTCGGTGACCCGCCTGGCCGACCAGTACCTGGCCTTCGTGCAGCAGGCTCGCCGCCACAGCTTTGCCCTGGCGGCGGACTATCTCGTCATGGCCTCCTGGCTGGCCTTCCTGAAATCCCGCCTGCTCCTGCCGCGTCCCGAGCGCCCCCAGGCCGAGGAGGCGCCTGCCGAGGAGGTCGCCGCACAATTGGCCTTCCGCCTCGCCAAGCTCGACGCCATGCGCCGCGCCTCCGAGACCCTGCGCGCTCGCCCCCTGCTGGGACGGGATGTGTTTATGCGGGGCGACCCGGACGCCCTGAAGATCCTGCCCTCGACGCGCCTGGAGGGTGACCTTTACACCCTCATGCAGGCCTACGTTACGCAGAGGCGGAGGACCGACACCCGCAGCTACCAGCCGGCACCGCCAAAGGCCTACGCCCTTGAAGCGGCGAGGGACCGGCTGCGGGGCCTGCTTCCGGAGCTCGGCCGCTGGACCCCGCTGGCCGGTGTAGCACCCCGTCCGCCAGCGCATGCCGATGCGGAGACGGCACCCAGCCGCGCCTCCTATGTGGCCTCGACCCTCTCGGCCAGCCTCGAACTGGTCCGCGAAGGCACCCTTGAGGCCCGCCAGCTTGAGGCCTTCGCCGACATCTACCTGCGGACCCGTCCCGGAGGCCGGGAGTGAGCCTCGACCAAGACCTTCCCGAACCGCCGGAGGCGTCGGAGACCGAGCGCCGGGTCGAGGCCCTCCTGTTCGCTGCGGCCGGTCCCCTCAGTCTCGACGACATCGCAGGTCGACTGCCCGAGGGCTCCAACGTGGAGCGGGCGGTAGCCGACCTTCGCGCCCGGTATGCAGGACGCGGTGTCGAGCTGGTCTGCGTTGCCGACCGGTGGCGTCTCCAGACAGCGACGGATCTCGCCTTCCTGATGACCATCGAACGGGAGGAACCGCGACGGCTGTCCCGGGCCGCCCAGGAGACCCTGGCCATCATCGCCTACCATCAGCCAGTGACCCGGGCGGAGATCGAGGCGGTCCGGGGTGTCCAGGCCAGTCGCGGAACCCTCGACGTCCTGCTTGAACTGCGCCTGGTTCGCATGCGCGGCCGGCGCCGCACGCCCGGGCGCCCGGTGACCTACGGCACGACGGAGGCCTTTCTCGAACACTTCGGGCTCGCGAGCCTCGCAGACCTTCCAGGGGCCGCCGACATGCGTGCGGCGGGCCTCCTCAGCCTCGACCTTCCGGCCGACTTCAGTATCCCCACCCCGGGTGCCGAGACACCCGACGAGGACCCGATCGAGGAAGGAGAGGATGCGCCCGAGTTCCACATGGACTTCCTCGGCGAGCCTTCCGAAGCCAAAGATGGGAATTCCAGCTCCGCCTGACCCTTGGCGAGGGGCGGTCAGTGCGCCTATATGGCGCGGTGGCAGCCCGACCGGGCGCGCTGTTCCTTTGAGGGGTATCATCGTGGGCGCATTTACTCCGATCCACTGGATTTTAGTTGCCCTTGTCGTCCTTGTGCTCTTCGGAGGGCGGGGCAAGCTCTCCGGCCTCATGGGGGACGCTGGCAAGGGTATCCGCGCCTTCCGGGACGGCCTTAAGGACGCGGGTATCGGGGCCGCGCCGGCCTCAGACACCGCTGCGGCCAAGGTCGAGTCGTCCAAGGAAGAGTCGAAGGGCTAACGGTCCCGCCGGATTACAACCCAGGCCGCCGGCTTGGGTGCACTGCTAGGACCTGGACATGCTTCCTGAAGTCGGCGGGCTTGAATACCTCGTGATTGCCGCCGTCGCCCTCCTCGTCGTGGGGCCGAAGGACTTGCCTGTCATGCTCCGGAAGCTGGGGCAGTGGCTGGCCCGGCTGCGCGCCATGGCGGCGGAGTTCCGGGCCAGCTTTGATGACATGGCCCGTCAGTCCGAACTCGATGAACTGCGCCAGGAGGTCGAGGCCATGCGGCGTTCGCAGGGCGACCTGTTGACCAGCGAGACTGCCGACGTGAATCAGGTCTTCCGGGAGATCGGCGACAGCCTGCAGGGCTCCGACATCCAGTTTCACCCCCCCATGGGCGGGGTCCCCGTCGAGATCGCGGCCCCGGTTCCTGACCCCTCAGTCGCTTCGGAGCCGCCACCCGAAGTGCCGGCGACGCCCAAGCCCCGCCGTCGCCGCAAGCCTGCGGGAGCGCCGGAATGAGCGAGCCGCATCAACCCGAAGACGAGATCGAAGCCTCACGGGCACCCCTCCTCGACCATCTGGTCGAGCTTCGGCAGCGCCTCGTCCGGTCGCTCATCGCCGTCGTCCTGGCCTTCATCGTCTGTTTCGCCTTCGCCGACGACATCTACCGATTGCTCCTGAGACCCTACGAGGCTGCCGCGGGCCTACTCGCGGCGCAGAAGGCTGCCCAGGCTGTCGCCCAGACGTCGGCAGTGCAAACCGGGTTCCTCGATGGCATTCTCCAGGCCCTGCACCTCTCGCCCTCGACCGGCGCGCAGCCGGGTAGCGGACCCTTTGACCTTCTCCTGGTTCTGATCGGGGCCAAAGAGATCCCGTCTGTCCCGGGACAGGCGCTCAAGCTGATCTACACAGCGCCCCTCGAATTCTTCTTCACCAAGCTCAAGCTCGCGGGTTTCGGGGCCGTGGTGCTCGCCTTCCCTGTGCTTGCCTCCCAGGTCTACGGCTTTGTGGCACCGGGGCTTTACAAGCGGGAGCGGCGGGCCTTCCTTCCCTTTCTCATCGCCTCGCCAGTGCTCTTCACGCTCGGTGGGGCGCTCGTCTACTTCTTCATTTTCCCGTTTGTCCTCTGGTTCTCCCTAACCCAGCAGATCACCGGCACGGGCGGGATCAGCGTCGAACTCCTGCCGAAGGTTTCGGATTACCTGACCCTGGTCACGACCCTGCTGATGGCCTTCGGTCTTTGTTTCCAGCTCCCCGTCGTCCTGACCCTCCTGGGCATGGCCGGGATGGTGAGTTCGTCAGTCCTCCGTGAACTCCGCCGCTACGCCATTGTCGGAATCTTCGTCGTCGCCGCCGTGGTCACGCCGCCGGATCCCATCAGCCAGCTGATGCTCGCCCTGCCTCTTGTCCTGCTCTACGAAATCTCGATCTGGTGTGTGCGGCTGATCGAGCTGCGCAACCAGAAGGCGGACGCGGAAGCTTCCGACGCCTGACTTCGTCCCTTGGCGGTTGGCGCCCCCGGCGACGCGGACTAGACAAGGCGGCTGATCCTTGAGACCTCCCGCCCATGCACGATATCCGAGCCCTGCGCGACCAACCCGACCTCTACGAGATGGCCTGGGCCGCGAAGGGCCGATCCGGGGCGTCGGCAGAGGCGCTCCAGCTTGACCAGCAGGTTCGGGCCTCAAGAAGTGCATCCGAGGCGGCCCAGGCCCGACGCAACGACCTGTCCCGCCGGATTGGCCAGGCCAAGGCGGCAAAGGATGAGGCTGCCGCCGCACAGCTGTTCGACGAGGTCGAGGCCCTGAAGGCAGAGGCGGCCGGCGACGCCGAGCGGGCAAAGGTGGCCGAGGAGGCCCTTCGCGACCTGCTGGCCAGCCTGCCAAACCTTCCCGCTCAGGACGTTCCGGCTGGGGAAGACGAGGCCAGTAACGTCGAGGTGCGGCGTTGGGGCGAACCCTTCGCGATCCAGGTGCCGCGCAATCACGCTGATCTCGGCGAGGCCATGGGGCTTATGGACTTCGAGGCTGCCGCGCGGATGAGTGGTGCCCGGTTTGTGGTCCTGAAGGGCCCTCTGGCGCGCCTTGAGCGCGCCCTCGGCCAGTTCATGCTCGACATCCAGACCCTGGAACATGGCTATACCGAGGTCTCGCCGCCGCTCCTCGTGCGGGATGCCGCCGCGTTCGGCACCGGCCAGCTTCCGAAGTTTTCCGAAGACCTCTTCCGGACGACGGACGGCCGCTGGCTAATCCCTACCGCGGAAGTTTCCCTGACCAACCTGGTGCGCGAGCAGATCCTCGCCGCTGAGACCCTGCCTTTACGCCTGACCGCCCTCACGCCCTGTTTCCGCTCGGAGGCAGGGGCCTCTGGCCGCGATACCCGGGGCATGATCCGCCAGCACCAGTTCTACAAGGTTGAGCTGGTCTCCATCACAGAGCCGGGCCAGTCCGATGCCGAGCACGAGCGTATGGTTTCCTGCGCAGAGGCGGTTCTGAAGCGGCTCGATCTGCCCTTCCGGACCATGCTGCTCTGCCGGGGTGACATGGGCTTCAGCGCTCGCCGCACCTACGACCTGGAGGTCTGGCTGCCCAGCGAGGGCCGTTACCGGGAGATCAGCTCCTGCTCGAACTGCGGTGATTTCCAGGCTCGCCGGATGGACGCGCGGACCAAGTCCGTAGGCGAGAAGGGAACGCGTTACGTCCACACCCTGAACGGTTCTGGCCTGGCCGTGGGCCGGACCCTGGTGGCGCTCCTGGAGAACTACCAGGACGAGGGCGGCCGTATCGCCATTCCCCAGGTCCTTCAGGCCTATATGGGCGGCGTCACCCACATTGACGGGAACGCCTGACTCCGTGCGAATTCTCCTGACCAACGACGATGGTATCCACGCCGAGGGCCTCGTTTCCCTCGAGCGGATCGCCAGGGCGATCAGTGACGACATCTGGATCTGCGCGCCGGAATACGAGCAGTCCGGCGCCAGCCGCTCCCTGACCCTTGCCGAACCCCTGCGGGTTCGCAGGCTCGACGACCGCCGGTTCGCTACCACCGGCACCCCGACCGACTGCGTCATGCTGGCCGTGACCGAACTCATGGGCGCGGATCGTCCCGACCTTGTTCTCTCGGGGGTCAACCGGGGCGCCAACCTGGCCGAGGACGTTACCATGTCGGGGACGGTCGCCGGCGCAATCGAGGGCATGGCCCTTGGGATCCCGTCCATAGCCCTCTCGCAGATGAGCTGGCCCACCCCCGGGGAGGAGATGCCCGACCAGCCCGTCTTCGAGCCGGCGGAGCATTTCGGGCCCGGTATTGTCCGTCGCCTGGTCGAGATCGGCTGGCCATCCGACGTGGTCATGAATGTCAACTTCCCATCACGCGCCCTGGACCAGATCCGTGAGGTTGAGGTGACCCGGCAGACCTTCCGCGACCTGCATGTGCGCCAGGCGGTGCAGCGGACCGACCCGCGCGGCGAGATCTACTACTGGATGGGGTTCCGCCGGGAGCTGTCAGCCCCGGCCGCCGGAACGGACCTGCGGGCGATCTACGATGGCCGGATCTCGGTTACGCCCCTTCATATCGACCTGACCCACCAGGAAACTGTCCACCGGATGCGGGCGGTCCTCGGCGGCGCCCCGCCGAAGGCCTGAGGATGGTCCGTCGTCCCCATACGCCTGCGGATCCACGCCATGCCCGGCTCATTGAAGGCCTGAAGGCCCAGGGCGTCACCGACGCCGCGGTACTGAACGCCATCGCCACCACGCCCCGGGACCTCTTCACGCCAGAGCTCTTCCAGGAGCGGGCTTTCGAGGATCAGGCCCTTCCCATCGCCTGCGGCCAGACCATCAGCCAGCCCTACATCGTGGGGATGATGACTCAGGCCCTTCGGATCGAAAAACGATCGCGGGTGCTCGAGATCGGGACAGGGTCGGGATACCAGACCACCATATTGTCCAAGCTTTCCCGGCTGGTCTATTCGGTCGAACGGTACCGGACCCTGATGTCCGCAGCCGAGGACAGGTTCCGGCAACTGGGACTGACAAACGTCATCACCCGGTTTGGCGATGGCGGCCAGGGATGGCCGGAACAAGCGCCTTTTGATCGCGTGATGGTGACTGCAGCGGCACCCGATGTGCCTCGCGCCCTTCTGGCGCAACTGAAGCCAAACGGGGTATTGGTGGCGCCTGTGGGACGCGGACCTGTCCAGGACCTCAACCGTTATGTCGGGGACGGGGAGGGCGGTTTCACGGTAGAGACCCTGGTGGAGGTGCGGTTTGTGCCTCTGCTGGACGGCGTGGCAAAGGATTCCTGAGCCGGCCTAAAAAGTGACGATTTCCTGGGGTCACTGACCAGATCGCGCCGTCGATCCAGGTCGGGACGCCAAAGCGGGTGAACAGAGCCGGAGCGGCAATGAGCAGTTTTCTCAACCGGACCGTCCTCATGCTTGCGGCCTCGACCGCGCTGGTGGGTCCTTCGACGGTCGCCTTCGCGCGCGAGGTGCCGGTGCAACTGGCCCTCATGCAGGCGACTGGCGGATCCTACACCGTCCAGCGGGGCGATACCCTCACGGGCATCAGCAAGAAGGTCGGCGTGAGCCCTGAGGCCCTTTCCGAAGCCAATGACCTCGGCGCAGGGGGCCGGATTGACGCCGGCATGAAGCTTAAGGTCCCCGGTGGCACCGGGTCCGCGCCGGGCCGCGCCCAGGCGGCCGGCCGGGTGGTCACGGTCAGTAGCGGTCCCTCGACCTACGTGGTCCGCAGTGGCGACACCGTGGACGAGATCGCCGACCGGATGGGCATGTCCCGCAAGGCCCTGGCTGACCTGAATGGCCTGAAGTCGCCCTATGCCCTCAGCGTCGGTCGTAAGCTCAAGGGTCCGCCCGAGACGCGCAAGGCCTATGTGGTCGCCGATGGGGACAGCCTCGAGGCCGTCGCCCGCCGGTTCTCCGTGACGTCAAAGGCGCTTGCGGCGGAGAATGGCCTGCGGACCTCGGCCGCCCTGCGATCTGGCCAGAAACTCACCCTGCCGGACGGCTATCGTGACCGGGGTCCGGTGCGGTCGACCCCTGCGCCCGCCCCCAAGCCCCCGGCGCCCGTCCGCGAGGCCCGCCCGGAAACCGTCCGAGAAGCCGCGGAGCCGACGCTTGCGGCGGCGGAAGAGGCCCCCCGCGACAAGGTCAGCACCCGCACCCTGGCCGGCGGTAAGGTCATCTCCGTCAAGGGAAAGCC
>CAIZKE010000047.1 GCA_903933475.1 uncultured Alphaproteobacteria bacterium
CGGCCATGGGATCGCCCAGGCAGGCGTCTTCCCAGTCCAGCAGGCCGGACAGCCTTCCGTCGCGCCAGAGGAGGTTGCCCATCCAGAAGTCGCCGTGCAGCAGGCGGGGCCGGCCGGTGAAGGGGGGGCAGGCCCCAACCGTCCATGTAGGTCAGCTGGGCCGTGGGCATGTAGAGGTCCCACCAGGCCAGCCGCGACCGGTCCACCGGGGCGAGGGCGGCGTAGGCCTCCGCCAGGGCGTCTGCGGCGCCGACGCCGAAGCGGCTGTGCAGATCGCATCGGGCTGCGGCAAGCTCGGCCATGGGATCGCCCAGGCAGGCGTCTTCCCAGTCCAGCAGGCCGGCCAGACGGCCGTCGCGCCACAGGAGGTTGCCCATCCAGAAGTCCCCATGCAGCAGGCGGGGCGGCCCGGCGAAGGGCGGGAAGGGGGGTCCCGGGAGGGCGTCCGCCGCAAAGAGATCCGGCCGCCAGGTCCTGAGGTCCGGCAGGGGATCGGTGAAGGTCTGCAAGGCCGGCAGGCCGTGCTCCGGTCCCAGCCGGTGCAGGGCGGCGAGCAACTCGGCCATGGGCCCCACAAGGCTGGCGGGCGCCCCTGGGGGCGGGTCCGTCCCGCCCTCCAGGAAGTCGAGGACCAGGGTGTCCGGAGGCTCGAACAGGCGCAGGCGCGGGGCGGGGATGCCAAGGTCCGGCAGGCGGGCCAGCAGGGCGGCCTCCCGGGTGGCGCGCTCGGTGGGCGGCGGCTTGCCCGGCATGGCCTTTGGCCTGCGTTCGACCACGGCGTGAACACCGCCAGCGGCCTCGAACGCCAGGCGCCGGGTATGCGATGAAACGCCGCCGGTCAGGGGCTCGGCCGAGAGGAGGCGGCCGGAGGGATCGAGGCTGCGGACCCGGGCTTCCGCATCCATGAAGGGGGATTCCATCCGCGCCGGGCTCCGGAAGTCAGGTTCCCGGAAGCCTACCATGCCTCCACGCCCTTCCAATCCCCGCCCCGGCCGGTGTAGGGGTCCCGGCCATGACGACAGACGCCCCCACCCACCAGATGATCCTTGAGCGCCTGGGCCCCGGCCGCTGGCGCGTCCCCACCGGCGAGGAGTGGCGCAACCCCTCGGGTGGTCTGTGGGGCGGCTATGCCATCGGCCTGGCCACCCGCATCATTGAGGCCGAGCCGGAGCGGGTGGGGGAGGTCCTGTCCCTGACCCTGACCTATGCCGCGGCCCTGCCGGCCGGTGACCTGGACGTGCGTACCCGCCGGATCCGCCAGGGGGGCTCGGTGGGGGTCTGGGAGGTGGAACTGCGCCCGCCGGGCTCGGAGGAGGTCGGGGTCCACGCCATCGTCACCACGGCGAAGCGGCCTGATACCCCGCCCTTTGCCTTCGTCACCATGCCCGATGCGCCGGATCCGGACAGCCTGCCGGCGCCCGAGGTCACCCACGCCCGCCAGCACTTCGGCTCCACCGTCCTGGAGCGCCGCACCCTGGACGGCTTCCCGCCCAAGCCCTCGGCGGGGTCCCGCTCCCTGGCCTGGGTACGCTCGCGCCGGGAGCCCCTGGACAGGGCCCTCCTGGGCATGATCACCGACAACTCCCCGCCCCGGGCCATGTACGCCTTTGGCATGGGGGTCTCGACCACCACCCTGTCCCTGACCGTCTACCTGCACGCCACGGAGGCGGAGGTGGCCGAGGTCGGAAACGACTTCATCCTGGTGGAGTACGAGGGCCGGATCGGCGGCGGCGGCGCCTCGGACGAGCGCTCCAGCTACTGGCGTCGGGACGGCAAGCTTCTGGCCACCTCCGAGCAGCTGGTCTGGTATCGCAAGGTCCCGCCCCGCTCGCCCGAATAGGGAACGGATACCGTCGGCCCGGACCTCCAGCCCCCGTCATGTCGGCTTGACGTCGCCCCGCCGCCCGGGGTGATGTGAGGCCCTGACCACCGCTGGCGAGGCTGATATGACGATCCCCGACGCCCCGGGTCGGAAGACCTATGTCGAGGCGGACTTCACGGACCCGTCCGCCGGTCCCTGCGATCTCATACTGGAGGGCGGCGTCGCCTCCGGTGTCGTCCACCCCAACGTGGTGTTCGAACTGGCGCGGAAGCACAGGCTGAACGCTATCGGCGCCACCTCCGCCGGCGCCAATGCCGGGGTCCTGGCGGCAGCGGCGGAGTACGCCCGCAC
>CAIZKE010000048.1 GCA_903933475.1 uncultured Alphaproteobacteria bacterium
GAGGTCCAGCGGCACCCGGGCATTGTCGAGTTCGACCGCAATTCTGGCGTCTATATCCCCACCGAGGAGCTCAAGAGGGAGAACTTCGCGGCCTGGCAGGCCATGGCCACCGGCGGCCACGGGGTCGACATGGCCGAGTTCCAGAAGATGGTGGTGGACGGCATGGAGGAGATCATCGCCGCCCATCCGGGGGGCAAGGTGGCGGTCTTCTGCCACGGCGGGGTCATCAATGTCTGGGCGGCGCACGTGCTGGGCATGGAGCCCCGGGTCTTCTTCGAGGCCGACTACACCAGCATCAACCGCTTCCTGGCCGCCCGCAGCGGCCAGCGGGCCGTGGTCAGCCTGAACGAACGGGCCCACCTGCTGGACGACGTCCGCCGCCCGGCCTGACCGCAATCCGTATCACAGGGTCCGCGCGCCCTTTGGATCCGCCCCCCACCCGAACACGTCCTCGACATCGACGCCGAAGACCCGGGAGATCCGGAAGGCGCTTTCCAGGGATGGGGAGTAACGCCCCTGCTCGATCGCAATGATGGTTTGCCGGGTCACGCCGATGGCGTCGGCCAGCGCCGACTGGCTCATGTTCCCGGAAGCTTCCCTGAGGGCCTTGACCCGGTTGGTTATCGGCGGCGGCCTTGCCACGGAGCTTCACCCTAGCGTCGAAAGAGCACGATCTGTGCGCCGTACTCGATCAGCCCTGAGGCGAACAGGCCCAGGACGATCACATTGAACATCACGTCGCCATCCGCACGGACGACGTAATGCCCCAGCGCCGGCAGGACCGCCGCCAGGAAGGCCAACCCAGCCCAGTGACCGGTCCGGGCGATGATCAGGCGCTCGCGTTCATCCGGCGGCGCGTCCGCCTTCTTCGGCAAGAAGATGGCCAGAACGACCTCAAGAGCAATGACGCTTGCAACGATCGCGGGCGCCGAGGCCACAACGGTCGGCTGGGGCGGGGCGTCGAGGCCGGCGCGCAGGATCGAGGCCAGGCAACCGGCGCCGACCACGCCAAACACCAGGACCATCACCCAGGCGGAGACTTCGCGTACAGACATTTCCAGGCTCCTATGTTGAAGATGACCGTAGTCGAACATTTTTGACATGTCAAAAATAATAGACAACCTGGCGCAGCTTGACAGGCGGATGGGGCGAGGTGAGCCTCGTTTTCACGACGATTGTAGCGAAAGCTACAGGGAGGCCGCCCATGTTGGACCTGGATTTTCCACGCGCCATCGACGCCATTACGCCGGAATGGCTGACCCGCAGGCTGCAGGCCTCCGGGGCCCTTCCAGCCGGCGCCCGGGTGAGCCGGATCGCCACCGAGCCCCTGGGACAGGGCGTGGGCTTTGTCAGCGCCATGTTGCGCCTGCGGCCGGTCTACGAGGGTGGGGCCGGGGACGCGCCGGCCTCCCTGATCGCCAAGGTCTCTCCGGTGGACCCGAGTTCGCGCCAGGTGGGCGAGATCTTCCGCTTTTACCAGAAGGAAACCGGGTTCTATGCCCAGCTGGCCGACCGGACGCCGGTGCGGACGCCGCGCGCCTTTGGGGTGGACTACGACCCGGCGACCATGGACTTCGTGCTCCTGCTCGAGGACCTGAGCCCCGCCCGGCTGGGTGATCAGGTCGAAGGCCTGGCCCCTGAGGATGCCGGCAAGGCGATCGACGCCGCTGCAGAGCTTCATGGCGCCTGGTGGGGATCCCCCGAGCTACCGGGCATGGACTGGCTCCTGAGGCTCAACTCCCCCGAGATGAAGGCGCTCGAACCCGTCTACCAGCAGTGCTGGCCAGCGGTGGTCAACTTCATCGGCGACCGGATGAGCCCCTATGTCCGGCAGGCAGGCGAGGCCCTGGCCCCGCGCATTGGCGCCCTGATGGACCTGGCCTTCGAGCAGCCGCGCACCCTGATGCACGGCGACTTCCGGGCCGACAACATGCTGTTTGAGGCGGGTGCGTCGGCGGCACCCTTCGCCCTGGTCGACTGGCAGATCGTCATGCAGGGACCCGCCGCCTTCGACCTCGCCTATATGCTGTCGGGGAGCCTGGAGGTGGAGACGCGACGGGCCGGGCAGGAGACCCTGATCGCGCGCCACCACGACGGCCTGCTCCGTGCAGGCGTGGGTGACTACAGCCTGGCACAGGCGCGGGAGGCCTTCCGGGTCTGCGCCATGCTCGCCTGGTGCTGGCCTGTGGTGGCCATCGGCTCCCTCGACTTCGACAATCCCAGGGGCCTTGCCCTGTTCCACGCCTGGGCCGAACGGGCCATGACCCTCTTCGAGGACGTGGACGGGGCCGCCATCATCCCCTGAAGCCGAGGACATCCTGCATGTCGTAGGCGCCTGCTTCCCGGCCGACGACCCAGCGGGCGGCCGCGAGGGCGCCCCGGGCGAAGAGGCCGCGGTCCCGGGCCGAATGGCTGAGGGTCAGGATCTCGTCCTCCCCCGCGAAGATGACCGAATGCTCGCCGATCACGCCGCCGCCGCGGACGACGGCGAACCCCACCGCGCCTTCCGGACGGACGCCGCTGATCCCGTCCCGGGCCCGCACAGAGACCGCCTCGAGGGCCACGCCCCGGCCCCGGGCCGCCGCCTCGCCGAGCATCAGGGCCGTCCCCGAGGGCGCGTCGATCTTCCGGCGGTGATGCGCCTCCAGGATCTCGATGTCGAAGTCGCCGGGGGACAGGGAGGCCGCCGCGCGCTCCACCAGGCCCATGAGCATGTTGACTCCGAGGGAGAAGTTCCCGGCCCGGATGATCGGCACCCGGAGGGCCGCCTCGGCCAGGGCGTCGACCTCACCTGCGGAGAAGCCCGTGGAGCCGATGACCAGGGCCGGGCCGCCCCGGGCCGCGGCCTCTCCCGCCAGGGCGACGGAGGCGGCGGGGGTGGAAAAGTCCACCACGACGTCGGCAGCCTGCAGGACCGAGGCCCAGTCGGCCAGGCGGGGGTCCACGGCGTCGGGCCGGTCAAAGCGGCCGGCGAGGACGAGATCGGGCGCCGCCTCGACGGCTTCGGCGACGGCGAGGCCCATGCGGCCAAGGCCGCCGGCGACGGCGATGCGGATGGGCGAGGTCACGGACGGGGTCACAGGTGGGCCTCCGGGCCGCTGAGGGAGCCCCCTTGTCCCGCGACGGGGTCCTGCGGGTCAATGCCCTGTGGTCCCTGCGAGGTTGTCCCGTTCGCAGGCCGCCTGTAGGTTGCCCGCCGTTCGGGGCCTGTCCGGCCCCTACTCCAAGGAAACGCGGCCCAGATGAGCGACGCCAGGAAGCGCACCTTCACCGACGAGGAAGCCCTGAGCTTCCACCAATTCCCCACGCCCGGGAAGCTGGCCATCACGCCGACCAAGCCCATGGCCACCCAGAGGGACCTCAGCCTGGCCTATTCGCCCGGGGTTGCGGTACCGGTCCTGCGCATCGCAGAGGACCCCGAGACGGCCTACGACTACACCTCCAAGGGCAACCTGGTGGCGGTGATCTCCAATGGCACCGCAATCCTGGGTCTGGGCAACCTGGGTGCCCTGGCCTCCAAGCCGGTGATGGAGGGCAAGAGCGCCCTCTTCAAGGTGTTCGCGGACGTCGACTCCATCGACATCGAGGTGTCGGCGACGGACCCGGACGAGGTCATCACTGTCGTCAAGAACATCGGCGTGAGCTTCGGGGGTATCAACCTCGAGGACATCAAGAGTCCCGAATGCTTCCGGATCGAGACCGAGCTGCAGGAATTGCTCGACATCCCGGTCTTCCACGACGACCAGCACGGCACGGCGATCATCTCGTCAGCAGGACTGATCAATGCCTGCAAGATCACCGGGCGGGAGCTGAAGGACGTCAAGCTGGTGCTCTGCGGCGCCGGAGCGGCCGGCATCGCCTCCCTCGAACTGGTCAAGGCCATGGGGGTCCGGGCGGACAACTGCATCGCCGTCGACAATACCGGGGTCATCTACCGGGGCCGGACCGCCGGCATGAACCAGTGGAAGTCCGCACATGCGGTGGAGACCGACGCCCGCACCCTGGCCGATGCCATGAAGGGCGCCGACGTCTTTTTCGGACTTTCGGTGAAGGGCGCCCTGACGCCCGAGATGGTGGCCTCCATGGCCCCAAACCCGATCATCTTCGCCATGGCCAATCCCGACCCGGAGATCACGCCCGAGGAGGTCGCCGCCGTGCGCAGCGACGCCATCGTGGCCACGGGCCGAAGCGACTATCCCAACCAGGTCAATAACGTCCTGGGCTTCCCCTACATCTTCCGGGGTGCCCTCGACGTGCGGGCCCGGCGGGTGAACATGGAGATGAAGGTCGCCTGCGCCAACGCCCTGGCCCAGCTGGCCCGGGAGGACGTTCCGGACGAAGTGGCCGCAGCCTATCACGGCAAGCAGCTCAAGTTCGGGCCGGAGTACATCATCCCCTCGCCCTTCGACCCGCGGCTGATCTCCTACATCCCGCCCTTCGTGGCCCAGGCGGCTATGGATTCCGGCGTGGCGCGCATGCCGATCGCCGACATGGATGCCTACCGCGCCTCCCTCGCCCAGCGCCTGGATCCTACGGCGGGCTTCCTGCAGAAGATCCAGGGCGTGGTCCTGAAGTCATCGGAAAAGCGCATCGTCTTCGCCGAGGGCGAGGAGCCCAGCGTCATCCGCGCCGCCTTCGCCTTCCAGAACGCCGGCCTCGGACGGGCCATCCTGGTCGGCCGCGAGGACCTGGTCGAGGAGAACATGCGCCTGGCCGGCCTGGACCCCGCCGAGGCCGACCTCAAGGTCGTCAACGCCCGCCTGTCCGAGCACAATCCCGAGTTCGTGGACTTCCTGTATGGACGCCTGGCCCGCCAGGGCTACCTGAAGCGCGACGTCCTGAGGCTGATCAACCAGGACCGGAACTCCTTCGCCGCCTCCATGGTCGCCCTCGGCCACGCCGATGGCATGGTCACGGGTGTCACCCGGTCCTACGACCAGGCCCTCGAGGAGATCCTGCGGGTAATTGATCCGTCCCCGGATGGACGTGTGATCGGGATGAGCGTCCTGCTCGCCAAGGGCCGGACCCTGTTCATCGCCGACACCAATGTCACCGAAATGCCAGACGCCGACGAACTGGTCGAGATCGCCTGCGAGGCGGCCCGGGCCGTCCGCACCCTGGGATACCCGCCGAGGATCGCCTTCCTGTCCTACTCCACCTTTGGCAACCCCATGGGGCAGAGGTCGGAGAAGGTCCGCGAGGCCGTCGCCATGCTGGACGAGATGGATGTCGACTTCGAATACGAGGGCGAGTTGCCCCCGGACCTCGCCCTCGACACTTCGAAATGGGCCAACTACCCCTTCATGCGGCTCAGCGGGCCGGCGAACGTCCTGGTCATGCCCGCCATCCACTCGGCGGCCATCTCCACCCTGCTGGTCCAGGAACTGGGCGGCGCGACCGTCATCGGGCCTCTGTTGCTGGGTCTCGAGAAGTCCGTGCAGATCGCGCCCCTGGGGGCCTCGGTGTCCAAGATCCTGCAGATGGCCACACTGGCCGCCTACGAGCAGGACGTGGTGGACGAGCAGGCCTGATCAGGCCTTCGAGGGCCGGGCTCCGCCGGGCCGGCCATCGGCCGACAGGAGGACCGCCACCCAGCGCGATCCCGGGAACTGGGCGCAGATCACCATCACGATGACCGTGAGGGGGGTCGAGAGGAACATGCCGATCACCCCCCAGAGCCATCCCCAGAAGGCGAGGGACAGGAGCACGACCAGCGGGTCCATGTTGAGGCTGCGCGCCTGCATCCGCGGCGCAATGATGTTGCCCACCACGAAGTGCAGGCCCTGCAGGACGGCATAGAGGAAGACCGCCTGCCAGAGGGTCGGGAACTGCATCAAGGCGAAGACCGGCGCGATCACCACGCCAAGGGCCGCGCCAAGGATGGGGATGTAGCAGGCCAGGAAGATGAGCACGGCCAGGAAGGTCGCGCCGTCCAGGCCGACGAAGGTCATGGCCACCCAGGAGGCCGCCGCGATCATCAGGCCGGTGATCGTCTGGACCCAGAGGTACTGCTCCACCGAGCCGAGGATCGACCGGTAGGCGGTGACCATGGCGCGGCGTTCGCCGCGTTCCGTCGACAAGAACAGGACCTTGCGCTCGAGGAGGCGGCCGGAGGCGAGGATGAAGCCGAGGTAGATCAGGATCAGGACGGTGTCGGCGGCCAGGTTGCGGACGACCCCCGCCGCGCTGGCGAGATAGGCCCCCGGGTTCAGTTGCAGCAGAAGGTCGTCCAGGCTCGGAACGGCGGCGGTCTGGACCACGCCCGCCAGCCGGGCGATGAGGGCGTTGAGCCGGGGCGCATAGCTCACCAGCTTGCTGGCGAAGGCGGACGCATTGTCGATGGTCAGGACCAGGAGGGCGATGAACAGGACGGTGGTGATGAGAAGCGCCGCAGGCATGCCGAAGCGTCTGCCGCCAGGAAGCAGCCGCCCCAGGAGGCGCTCAAGGGTATTGGCGAAGCTCTGGATGACCACAGCCAGGAAAAGGGCCATGGCCAAGGGTGCCAGCACGCCGGAAAGGAACTTGGCCGCCGTCGCCGTCGCGATGACAGCCAATATGCCCAGGCAGGCCTGTTCGAAGCTCGCGGGGGGGGCGGGACTGTGTGCGGGGTCGGTGGGGTTCACCGGATCAACATGCCACAGAGCGCCGGCTTTGCGAAACCCCGGTCACAGGCCATACAGTTGCGCAGAAGGCAGGGCGCAGCCCTGCAGGACACGTCTGGAGGGCCCATGACAGATACGACTCAGCCTGAGGGCGTTCTGATCGGCAGTTCGGGACATCCCGAGATCCTGCGCCTGGACCGGGCCAACCGGCATGGGCTGGTGGCGGGCGCCACGGGGACTGGCAAGACCGTCACCCTCCAGATCCTGGCCCAGGGCCTGTCCGACGCCGGGGTCCCGGTCTTCGCCGCCGACGTCAAGGGCGACCTCTGCGGGATCGCCGCGCCCGGAGAGCCGGGCGAGAAGATGCTGGCGCGGGCCCGGTCAATGGACCTGGACCTCACCCCCATCGCCGCCCCGGTCATCCTGTGGGACCTGTTCGGTGCCCAGGGCCATCCCATCCGCGCCACAGTGTCGGAGGTCGGGCCCCTCCTGATCTCCCGCATGCTGGAGCTGAACGACGTCCAGGAGGGTGTCCTTTCGGTGGTGTTCCGCGCCGCCGACGACGAGGGCCTCCTGCTCCTGGACATGAAGGACCTCCAGGCCGCCCTGACCTTCGCCTCCCAGAACGCCGCCGCCCTCGGGGCCCGCTATGGCAACGTCTCCACGGCCACCGTGGCCACCATCCAGCGCAAGCTCCTGGTGCTCGAGGACCAGGGCGGGGCTGGCCTGTTCGGCGAACCCGCCCTCGACCTGTCCGACTTCATGCGGCGGGACCCCCAGGGCCGCGGCTATGTGAACATCCTGGCCGCGGACCGGCTGATCGCCTCGCCCCGGCTCTACGCCACCTTCCTGCTCTGGCTCATGTCCGAGCTGTTCGAGGTCCTGCCCGAGGTTGGCGACGCCGACCGGCCCAAGCTGGCCTTCTTCTTCGACGAGGCCCACCTGCTGTTCCGGGATGCGCCAAAGTCCCTTCTGGAAAAGGTCGAGCAGGTGGTGCGCCTGATCCGGTCCAAGGGCGTCGGGGTCTATTTCGTCACCCAGAACCCGGCCGACATCCCCGACGGCGTCCTGGGCCAGCTGGGAAACCGCATCCAGCACGCCCTGCGGGCCTATACCCCCGCCGAGCAGAAGGGACTGAAGGCGGCGGCGGCCAGCTTCCGGGCCAATCCCGACTTCAACACCGCCGAGGCGATCCAGGGCCTGGGCGTCGGCGAGGCCCTGGTCTCGGTGCTTGACGAGAAGGGCGCGCCCACAGTGGTGCAGAAGACCCTGATCCGCCCGCCGGCCTCGCGCCTTGGGCCCCTGTCCCCCGGGGAAAGGGCCGGGCTGATGGGTTCGAGCCCGGTCCGGGGCGCCTACGACCAGGCCATCGACCGCGAGAGCGCCTTCGAGGTCCTCCAGGCCCGGGCGGCGGCCAAGGCCGACCAGGTGCCCGCCCCGGGGCGGGCCCCGTCCCGTTCGCCGGCCCCGGCCCGGGCGCCGTCGGCGAGCCAGGGTCGCCAGTCCATGGGCGAAACCTTCGCCAAGCAGCTCCTGCGCACCCTGGCGTCCACCGCCGGTCGGGAGATCATGCGCGGCGTCCTCGGCGGCATGCGACGCCGCTGACGGCACGAAAAAGGGCCGGCCCCGAAGGACCGGCCCCCTGTCGAAGCCGAAGCCCGAGGCGCGGTTTAGCGCGGCGCCATGCGGATGGCACCGTCGAGGCGCACGTCTTCACCGTTGAAGTAGCCGTTGGTGATCATGGTCAGGGCCAGCTGGGCGTACTCCTCGGGATTACCGAGACGCTTGGGGAAGGGCACCGAGGCCGCCAGGGCTTCCTTCACCTGGGGCGGGGCACCGTTCATCAGCGGGGTGGAGAAGATGCCCGGCAGGATGGTGTTCACCCGGATGCCGTCGCCGGCGAGGTCACGGGCGATGGGCAGGGTCATGCCCACCACGCCGCCCTTGGAGGCGGAATAGGCCGCCTGGCCCATCTGGCCGTCCTCGGCCGCCACGGAGGCGGTGTTGACGATGGCGCCGCGCTCACCGTCCTCGAGGGGCGTAAGGTCCAGCATGCCCTTCGCCGACTTGGCAACGCAGCGGAAGGTGCCGACCAGATTGATCTGGATGATCAGGTTGAAGGCGTCGAGGGGGAAGTGCTTGGTCTCGCCGGTCTGCCGGTCCCGGCTGGCGGTCTTGGCGGCATTGCCGGTGCCGGCGCAGTTCACGAGGATGCGCTCCTGGCCGTGCGCGGCGCGGGCCTTTTCGAAGGCGGCGTCGACGTCGGCGTCGGAGGTGACGTTGCATTTGCAGAACACGCCGCCCACTTCTTTGGCGACCGCTTCGCCCTTCGCCTCATTCATGTCGAAAATGGCGACCTTGACTCCGTGCGACGCGAGGGCGCGGACGGTGGCCTCGCCGAGGCCGGAAGCGCCGCCCGTGACAACGGCGGCGATGGAGGAATCGAGTTTCATGGACGCTGAGCTCCCGTGTTCGTCTAAAGGAAAACCTGAACCCATGCCTTTATCCCGATGAACGCCGACTCAAAAGCATCACGCGACGTAAATCCGGGGGGAATCGACCCCGACTCGCCAATCCATCCCGACCAGGCCCTGGTTCCGGAGGTCATCCGGGTGAATGCAAGCCGGGTCCGGCGGGGATTCTGGCCGAAGATCCGGCGGGTCGCTGCCCGGATTCCCTTCGCCGCCGACGCCCTCGCTGTCTGGCGGTGCGCGCAGGACCCGGCCACGCCCCGCACCGCCAAGGCGCTCATGCTGGCGGCCCTGGCCTATTTCGTCCTGCCGACGGACGCCGTGCCCGACTTCCTGGGGGCTGTGGGCTTCACGGATGACGCCGCCGTCTTCGCCGCCCTGCTGGCGCTGATCGGCAAGCACCTCAAGCCCGAGCATCGCGAAGCCGCGGCAGCCGACCTCGCGCGCCTGCGCGGTGAGGACTAGATCCTGTTCCGATAAGTGGGAACCGGTTATCGGATCCAAACAGGATCTCACTCTTTGGACTTAGACCCTGTTTTATCCCTTCAGACGTTCCATCTGAAGGGAACAGGCTCTAGCCCTTGATCTGCCCGTCCAGCATCTTGCGGATGCCGGGGCCGTAGGGCGGGCGCAGCATTTTCAGTGGACCGATGTCCTTCTTCATCTGGCTGAAGATGGCCTTGCGGTGGCTGAACTCCCGGAAGCCGTCGACCCCGTGATAGCTGCCCATGCCCGAAGGGCCGACGCCGCCGAAGGGCAGGTCCTCCTGGGCCACGTGCATGACCACGTCGTTCACGGTGACGCCCCCGGCCGTCGTCCGGCTGAGCACTTCTTCGCGCTCGGCAGGGTCATCGCCGAAGTAGTAGAGGCCCAGGGGCCGGTCGCGGCCGTTCACATAGGCCAGGGCCTCGTCCAGGGTCTCGTAGCTCTTCACCGGCAGGACCGGGCCAAAGATCTCCTCCTGCATCACCTTCATGTCGTCGGTGGGATCGAGGATCAGGGTCGGGGCGATCTTGCGATGGGGCTGCTGGGAAAGGTCCTCGCCCTCGGGCTTGAGCTCGATCACCCGGGCGCCCTTGGCCCGGGCGTCGTCGATATAGCCGGTGATCCGGTCATAGTGCCGCTGGGCGATGATCGAGGTGTAGTCGGGATTGTCCTTGATCGTCGGGAACATTGTAGCGACGGAGGCGCGGGCGGCGGCCACAAAGCCCTCCACCTGGTCCTTCGGCGCCAGGACGTAGTCGGGAGCCAGGCAGATCTGGCCCGCATTGAGCGTCTTGCCGTTCATGACCCGGGCGGCGGCCACCTTCAGGTCGGCCGACTTGCCCAGGATCACCGGGCTCTTGCCGCCGAGCTCCAGGGTGACAGGCACCAGGTTCTCGGCCGCGGCGCGCATGACGTGGCGGGCGACCGAGGTCGCCCCCGTGAAGATCAGGTGGTCGAAGGCCAGGCGCGAGAAGGCCTCGCCCACCTCCGGCCCGCCGGTGACCACGGCGATCTCTTCCTCGGAGAAGGCGCCCGCAAACATCGTGCGCATCAGTTCGGAAGTGGCCGGCGTGAACTCCGAGGGCTTGATCATGGCCCGGTTGCCGGCCGCGAGGATGCCCGCGAGGGGCGCAAAGGTCAGGTTCACCGGGAAGTTCCAGGGGCTGATCACGCCCACCACGCCCTTGGGCTGGAAGCGCACCTCGGCCTTGGCGCCGAACAGGCCCAGGATGGCAGGGGTCGGCTTGCGCTTCTCGGGGCGCATCCACTTGGCGAGGTTGTCCCGGGCGTGCTGCAGCGGGCCGATGGAGCCGGCAATGTCGGTGAAGGCCGTGGCCTCCCGGGACCGGGAGCCGAAGTCGGTATTGAGGGCCTCCTCGATGGCCTGGCGGTTCTCGCGCAGGAGGCGGATGCAGCGGTCGATGCGTTCGATCCGCAGGGCCGCGCTGGCCTCGCCGTCACGCAGATGGGCCGCCTTCTGGCGCTCGAGAATGGCCTGCATGTCCATGGGGATCCCTCCAGTCTGACTGGGAGTGAAGAGGCCCAGCGATTGCGCTCCCGTCAAGAGCGTACCGCGACGCCCCTGCGGGAGGCCACGTGCTCGCGCCAGGTGATGAAGAGGGTGGAGGCGACCACCACGGCGGCGCCGACGATTGTCCAGACGGTGGGGACCTCGGCGAACAGGAAGAAGCCGACGGCGGCGGCGAAGACCAGGCGGATGTAGTCCACCGGCGCCATGGCGGCGGCGTCGCCTGCGGCCATGCCCCGGATGTAGAAGGCCTGGGTCGCGGTGCCCATGACGCCCATCAGGGACAGCAGGGCGAGGTCCACGGGCTCGGGCCAGCGCCAGGACAACAGGGCTCCGGGGATCGAGAAGACCATTCCGAGCGTCGCCGCCCAGACCAGGAGGACCGTCGGGGCGTGATCCCGGGTCAGCACCTTCATGCCGGTGACCGTCAGGGCGAAGAGGAAGGACGAGGCCAGCATGGCCAGGGCCGGGAGGCCCAGGGCGAAGTGCCCGTCGGCACCGGGACGGACCATGATCAGCACGCCGGCAAAACCCGCCAGGGCGGCGAAGATGCGCAAGGGCCCGATCCGCTCCCCCACCACGAAGGCAGCCAGGGGTACCAGCCAGAGACTGCGGGTGAAGGACAGGGCGTTGGCGTCCGCCAGGGGCATGTTCTGGAAGGCGTAGAAGGACAGCATGGTGCCCAGGGTCCCCGCCGC
>CAIZKE010000049.1 GCA_903933475.1 uncultured Alphaproteobacteria bacterium
CCGTGGGCTGGCTGGTGGGCGAGGAGAACCGGGGCCTGGCCCTCATGTTCGTGATGATGAACGAGGCCCGCATCGGCGTCGGCCTGCAGGGGATCGCCCAGGCCGAGGCGGCCCTGCAGGCGGCGGCCGACTTCGCCCGCGACCGGCTACAGGGCCGGGCCCTGACCGGCCCGAAGAATCCGGGCGGACCCGCAGACCCCATCATCGTCCACCCCGATGTCCGCCGCCAGCTGATGGAGGGTAAGGCCCTGGTCGAGGGCGGCCGGGCCTTTCTCTTCTGGTCCGCCCTCCAGGGCGACCTCGCCCACGGCCATCCCGACGAGGCGGTGCGCCAGAGGGCCTCGGATTACGCCGCCCTGATGACGCCGGTGGTCAAGGCCTACCTGACCGACCGGGGCCTGAAGGTCTGCTCCGACGCCCTGCAGGTGCATGGCGGGTCCGGCTTCACCGAGCACTTCCCCGCCAGCCAGTACATGCGCGATGTCCGCATCGCCCTGATCTACGAGGGGACCAACGGGGTCCAGGCCCTGGACCTGGTGGGGCGCAAGCTGCCGGCCAACGGCGGCCGGGCCATGCTGACCTGGCTGGCCGAGCTGGAGGCCTTCTCCAGTGGTGCCCGGGGCGACCCCGACACCGATCCCTTCCTGGACGGCGTCGACGGCGCCCGCGCCCAGCTCCAGGAGGGCGTGGGCTGGCTCATGCAGAACGGCCTCGCCCATCCCGACAATGCCGCAGCGGGATCGAATGATTTCCTGCACCTGGTGGGCCTCACCGCCCTGTCCTGGATGTGGGCCCGCATGGCCCTGGTCGCCCAGGCGAAGATCGCTGCCGGCGATACAGATCCCTTCTGGGCGTCCAAGCTGGCCGTGGGGCGCTTCTTCCTCGCCCGGGTCCTGCCTGAGACCCAGGTCCACCTGGCGCGCCTGAAGTCCGGCGCCGAGACGGTCATGGCCCTGCCGGCCGAGGCCTTCTGAAGACGGGGAATCCCACGTGTCCGACCACGACGCCTTCGTGACCTGGACCCTCCAGTCCGACGCCGACTTCCCCAAGGGGCGCTACAGCCGGGCGCACCGGATCACCTTCGACGGGGGTGCCGAGATCCTGGCCTCCGCGGCCCCCTCGGTGTTGGGCCGCTGGGCCGACCCGGCGGGGATCGACCCCGAGGAGATGCTGGTGGCGGCCCTGTCCAGCTGTCACATGCTGACCTTCCTGGACAAGGCCCGGCGGGCCAGCTTCGTCATCGGCCATTATGCTGACGCCGCCCGGGGCCGGATGGGCGAGGTCGCCCAGGGCCGCAAGGGCCTGGTCGAGGTGGTCCTGCGGCCGGACATTTCCTGGGTGGGCCCAGCCCCGGACCCCGAGGCCCTGGAGGCCCTGCACGCGGCCAGCCACGCCGAGTGCTTCATCGCCAACTCGGTCCGCTGCGAGGTCAGGATCGAGGCACCAGGGTGCTCAGAAGCCCACTGAGCCGCACCTTAAGCTCGGGGCTGGAACCCCGCCC
>CAIZKE010000050.1 GCA_903933475.1 uncultured Alphaproteobacteria bacterium
ACCGACACACTCGAACACCACCGGGCGACCGAAGGACTTGCCCATCATCCGCGCCATGGACTGGGCCGCGCGCTGCACCGGGACACCGTAGCTGTCCCACCGGGCGTGAGGACTTTCCGCGGAGGGATCGATCACCAGGTCGGCGCCAAGCCGCTCCGCTGCTGCCCTGCGGCGCGGCGAATAGTCGGTGGCGATCACCGGTCCATACCCACGCGCCTTCAGGGCCGCGATGACCGCAAGGCCCACGGGGCCGCAGCCCACCACCATGCAGACCGAATCGCGGTCGAGCCGGGCCTTGGCGACAGCGTGCTCTCCGACCGCGAAGGGCTCGGTCAGGGCCGCCTGGTCGGTGGGGAGGCCGTTCGGTACCTCCAGCACCATGGCCTCGGTCAGCAGCATGCGTTCGGCGAATCCTCCAGGAAGGCGATTTGAAAAGCCCAGGGACTCCATGCCGGTCTCTGTCAGCGTGACGGGGACCGAGACCACCCGGGCACCGGTCCGGATCGCCCGGGTCGAGCCCGGGCCGTGATCCAGGACTTCGGCGCAGAACTCGTGGCCGAAGACCGTGTCCGCCGTCGGGTCGAAACCACTCCCGAAACCGCCGTTCCCGCGGGTCGCGGTCTCGATCATGTGCTCCATGTGGTGCAGGGCGTGGAGGTCCGACCCACAGATGCCGCAGGCGAGGGTGCGGACCAGCAACTGGCCGGGTCCGGGGATCAAGTCCGGGATCTCTTCGCAGACGAGCCGCTTGTTGCGGCGGATGACGGCGCGCATGGCGACCTCCCCGGGGCTTATGGTTTTCCCGGCCATAATGACGGTGCCGGGCAGCCGTGGCCAGAGCCCGCGCCCCTCGGCTTGCCGGGGGCCAGCTTATCCCCTAACCCTCGCCCGTCGCCACTATTGGGGAGGAGCGCCGGTTATGAGTCTTGCCTTTCTGTTTCCGGGCCAGGGCAGCCAGGCCGTCGGTATGGGCTCGGACCTGGCCGCCGCTTTCGCTTCGGCCCGCGAGGTCTTCGAGGAGGTCGACGAGGCCTTGGGCCAGAAGCTCTCCGCCCTGATGCGGGAGGGTCCCGAGGACCAGCTCACCCTGACGGAAAACGCTCAGCCCGCCCTCATGGCTGTCAGTCTTGCCGTGATGCGGACGCTGGAGCGGGAATTCGGGATCGGCATTGACCGCGCCGCCTTCGTGGCCGGCCACTCCCTTGGCGAGTACTCGGCCCTCTGCGCGGCGGGTGCCCTGTCCCTCTCCGACACTGCGCGTCTCCTGAAGCTCCGCGGCCAGGCCATGCAAAGGGCGGTCCCGGTGGGCGAGGGGGCCATGGCGTCCCTCATCGGTCCCAAGAGCGACCTGGCCCTCGCCGAGGCCGCCGCCGCCGCCGGTTCGGCGGTCGGCGTGTGCGTCGTCGCAAACGACAACAATGCCGGAAACGTCGTGATTTCCGGCGCGAAGGCCGCCGTGGACCTGGCCATCGAGAAGGCCAAGGAGCTGGGTGCCCGCGCCATTCCGCTCAATGTCTCGGCGCCCTTCCACTGTCCCCTGATGCAGCCGGCTGCAGACGAGATGGCCGCCGCCCTGGCTGCCGCCTCCATCCAGGCCCCGCGGGCTCCGGTGGTGGCCAATGTTACCGCCCGGCCGACCCTCGACCCGGAATTGATCCGCAGGCTCCTGGTCGAGCAGGTCACGGGCCGCGTACGCTGGCGCGAAAGCCTGATCTGGCTGGCGGGCGAGGGCGGGGTAACCCGCTTCGCCGAGGCGGGTTCCGGCAAGGTACTGACCGGCATGGCCAAGCGTATCGCCCCTGACGCCGAGGCCTCGGCCCTCAACGCCCCGGCCGAACTCGAAGCCTTCGCCGCCAGCCTCTGAGGAGATCCTGCATGTTCGACCTGACCGGCAAGACCGCCCTTGTCACCGGGGCCACCGGTGGCATTGGCGCTGAGATCGCCCGGGCCCTTCATGGCGCCGGTGCCCATGTGGTGTTGTCCGGAACCCGCGAGTCCGTCCTGGCGGACCTGGCGACCGAGCTCGGCGGACGGACCAGCATCGTCCCTGCCAACTTGTCCGACTCCGCTGCAGTGGACGGCCTCATCGGGCTGGCCGAGGCCGCCGCAGGACAGGTCGACATCCTGGTGGCGAACGCTGGCATCACCCGCGACGGGCTTCTCCTGCGGATGAAGGACGATGACTGGGAGCAGGTCCTGAAGGTCAACCTCGAGAGCTATTTCCGCCTGTCCCGGTCCGCCCTTCGGGGAATGATGAAGCGGCGATTCGGTCGGATCATCGGAATCACCTCGGTGGTCGGCGTGATGGGAAATCCGGGCCAGGCCAACTATGCGGCCTCCAAGGCGGGCATGATCGGATTTTCCAAGTCGCTGGCGCAGGAGGTGGCGACCCGCGGCGTGACTGTGAACTGTGTCGCGCCTGGCTTCATCGAGAGCCCGATGACCGACGCCCTGAATGAGGCCCAGAAGGCTCAGATCCTCACGACCATCCCTACGGGTCGTCTCGGCTCCGGCGGGGATGTAGCCGCCGCCTGCGTCTATCTCGCCAGTGACGAGGCCGCCTACATGACTGGGCAGACCCTTCATGTGAATGGCGGCATGGCCATGATCTGACCCGCTGGCCTGATCGGGGGGGGCATGCTACCAAACCCGCGAACGGTGAGGCCCTGGGTCTCGAATCTGCACCCGGGATCGGTTGACATCACGTCGCTGGTCGCGGAATGAACAATTGAACAACAGGGACCCTAACGTATGTCCGATATCCTTGAACGCGTCCGTAAGATCGTCATCGAGCACCTCGACGCCGATCCCGAGAAGGTGACCGAAAAGGCCAGTTTCATCGATGACCTGGGCGCCGACAGCCTCGATAACGTCGAGCTTGTCATGGCCTTCGAAGAAGAATTTGACATCGAGATTCCGGACGACGCCGCAGAGCACATCCAGACGGTGGGCGATGCGGTGAAGTTCATCGGAGAGCGTCTGGGCGGCTGATGCCTCCAGGACGTCGAAGATCTGACCGCCGCGTCCCTTCGCTGTGACGCGGCGGTTTGCATTTGCGGAGGGCTCCATGCGTCGCGTCGTGATTACCGGAATCGGTCTCCTGACCCCGTTGGGGCAGGGCACAGAGATCACCTGGAAGGCGATCCTCGCCGGTAAGTCAGGCGCAGGGCGGATCACGACCTTCGATCCCGATGGCTACGCCTGCCAGGTCGCCTGCGAGGTTCCGCGCGTGGACGGCCGCGGTGGCGGCGGTCCCGATGTTGAGGGGGCCTTCGATCCGGATGCAACCCTTGCGCCCAAGGACCAGCGTCGGGTGGATGACTTTATCCTCTACGCGATCGCTGCCGCCGACGAAGCCATTGCCGATTCCGGCTGGAAGCCCCAGACCCAAGAGGATTTCGAGCGCACAGGCGTGATCATTGGCTCAGGCATAGGCGGCCTTGCCAGGATTGCCGAAACCGCCATTGAACTTCACGAGAAGGGCCCGCGTCGGGTCAGCCCCTTCTTCATCCCCTCGGCCCTGATCAACCTCGCCTCGGGCCATGTCTCGATCCGCCACGGCTTCAAGGGCCCGAATCACTCGGTGGTGACGGCCTGTGCCACCGGTGCCCACGCCATCGGCGACGCTGCCCGAATGATCCGTTACGGCGACGCAGACGTCATGGTCGCCGGCGGTGCCGAGGCCTCGATCTGCCCGATCGGAGTGGCTGGCTTCATCGCCTGCCGGGCCATGTCCACCGGCTTCAACGACACCCCTGAGAAGGCCAGCCGGCCCTACGACAAGGACCGTGACGGGTTCGTCATGGGCGAGGGCGCTGGCGTCCTGATCGTGGAAGAATACGAGCACGCCCGCGCCCGCGGCGCGAAGATCTACGCCGAGGTCGGCGGCTACGGAATGGCTGGAGATGCCTATCACATCACCGCCCCGGCCGAGGACGGCGACGGAGGCTTCCGAGCCATGCGCGCGGCCGTTCGCGACGCCGGAATAGAGCCCTCCGAGATCGACTACATCAATGCCCATGGAACCTCGACACCCCTGGGCGACGAGATCGAGCTGGGGGCTGTGACCCGTCTCCTTGGAGACGCCGCCGCCCGCGCCACCATGAGTTCGACCAAGGCGGCCACTGGCCATCTCTTGGGCGCCGCCGGGGCCATTGAGGCCGCCTTCGCCTGCCTTGCCATCCGTGACCAGGTCGCGCCGCCGACCCTCAACCTCGATAATCCCTCGGTGCACACCTTGGTGGACCTCGTCCCCCACAAGGCCAAGCCGATGAAGATTGATATCGCGCTGTCCAACAGCTTTGGGTTTGGCGGGACCAACGCGTCTCTCGTCCTCAAGAAGGTCCCGTGAGAACAAGGCCCCGCCCGGCGCGCTGGCGGGGTTTCGCCGGGGTCGGGCTCCTTTTGGCCGGCCTGCTCCTCGCGGCCTACCTGAACCTGGGCCCCGGGCCGACGGCCCGGGCAGGGGCCTCGACCCTGGTCTTCCTGCCGAGGGGGTCGGGGGTTTCTGAAGTGTCCCAGGTCCTGAAATCTTCCGGAGTCATCCGGTCGGAGCGCCTCTTCCAGGTCCTTGCGCGCGCTACGGGTGCGGGGAGGTCCCTGAAGGCGGGGGAATACGTCATCCCCAGCCGGACCCCAGTCCTTTCGATTCTTTCAGATCTCCAGGCCGGACGGACCCTACACCGCAGCGTTACCCTGGCAGAGGGGCGGACGTCGGCCATGATCGTTCGGCAGTTACAGAACACGGAATGGCTATCTGGGGACCTCGAGGTTCCCGAAGAGGGCGTCCTGCTTCCGGAAACCTACCGGACTGACCGGGGGGACAGTCGCCAGTCCCTGGTCGACCGGATGCGTTCTGACCAGCAGGCCCTCCTTGACCGCCTCTGGGCGGCGCGCCAGCCGGGCCTGCCCTTCAGTTCGCCTCGCGAGGCGGTGATCCTGGCCTCCATTGTCGAGAAGGAGACCGGACAGGCGAACGAGCGCAGGCGGGTCGCCGGGGTCTTCATAAACCGGCTCCGGGTGGGCATGCGCCTGCAGAGCGATCCCACCGTGATCTACGCCATCAGCCGGGGCGAGCCCCTTGGCCGGGGCCTGAGGGCATCGGAACTCCTGACCCGGAGCCCCTGGAACACCTATGCCTATTCAGGCCTGCCGCCGACTCCCATCGCCAATCCGGGCAAGGCCTCCCTGGAGGCCGTGCTGGACCCTGTTCAGACCCAGGACCTCTACTTCGTGGCTGATGGCAGTGGCGGGCATGTCTTTGCCCGTGACCTGGCCGGGCATAATGCGAATGTCGCGCGCTGGCGCGAGATCGAGCGCGCACGGGCGGGAGGCAGCTGATGGCGACGCTCAGTGGAATGACCGGTTTCGGGCGCACAGAGGGCGCATCTGGCGGTTGGTCCTGGGTTGTGGAGGCCCGGTCCGTCAACGGACGCGGCCTGGATGTGCGATTTCGTGGCCCCCCGGGATTTGACGCCCTTGAGCGTCTGACCCGGGAGGCGGCCCAGGCCCGTTTCCAGAGGGGACAGGTCTCCGTCACGGTGACGGCCCGCCGGATTGAGACCGGTGCCCCTGTGCGGGTCAATGTCGATCTGGCCCGGCGGCTGCTCGAGGCCGGTGAGCCCTGGGTCGCCGACGGGCGGGTGCTGCGGCCCTCCCTGGACGGCCTTCTCGGCCTTCGTGGCGTACTTGAGGGCGAGCCAGTCGAGGAGGATCCCCTCGCCCTCCTGGAAGTCGCGGCGCAGCTGGGCGAGGCGGTGGTGTCTGCCCTCGACGCCCTGGTTTCCGCCCGCCGGGAAGAGGGGCTTCAGTTGCTAGGCGTTCTCGCGGGGCATCTCGACGCGGTGGAGTCCCGGGTCCAGCGGGCGTCGGACCTGGCCGGGGCTCAGGTCGAGTTCATCCGGACGCGGTTTGCGCGTCGGCTCTCCGAAATCGCCGGGGAGGGCCCCGACATTGCTGAGCGGGCCTTCCTTGAGGCGTCCACCCTGGCAGTCAAGGCAGACGTCCAGGAGGAACTCGACAGGCTGGAAGGTCATGTGGCGAGTGCCAGGACACTGCTTGCCGCCGGCCTGGGCGTCGGTCGGAGGTTAGATTTCCTGACACAGGAATTCATGCGTGAAGCCAACACGTTATGTTCGAAAGCTGCAGTCCCGGAACTGACCCGGGTGGGTCTGGACCTCAAGGCGGTGATCGATCAGTTTCGAGAACAGGTCCAGAATGTCGAGTGAGATCGGAATGGGGGGAACTTCCATGACTTCGACGGAATCCGCCCGTCCCTGGGAAGTTCAGAGGCGGGGGCTCCTGCTGTTGATCTCCAGCCCTTCGGGTGCTGGCAAGACCTCCTTGTCCCGCCGTCTGGTATCGGACCATGACGACCTGGTCCTGTCGATTTCCGCCACCACACGGGCGCCGCGCCCCGGCGAGGCCGAGGGCCGCGAGTACTATTTCGTCTCTCCGGAGCGGTTCGACGAGATGGTGGCGGGCGGCCAACTTCTGGAATGGGCTCATGTCCATGGCCACCGCTACGGCACCCCCCGGGTGCCCGTGGAGTCGGCACTGGCCGAAGGGCGTGACGTATTGTTCGACATCGACTGGCAGGGCGCGGCCCAGATCCGCAATGCCCTGCCCGAAGACAGTGTCAGCGTCTTCGTCCTGCCGCCCTCCTGGGCCGATCTCGCCCGTCGGCTCCATGCCCGGGCTCAGGACGCCGAGGCGGTGATCCAGCAGCGCCTGGAGCGCGGGCGCGAAGAGATCACCCACTGGGGCGACTACGACTATGTCATCGTGAACAAGAACTTCGACCGGGCCTTTGCGGACCTCGGCCACATCTACAGGGCCGAGCGCATGAAGCCGTCGCGCAATCCCTGGCTGCCGGACTTCGTCCGGCGGCTGGGTTCGGAATCTACCTGACCCCGGAGCGTCACATGAAGACCCGTAAGCTTGGCGCGTTCGAAGTCTCGGAGATCGGACTGGGCTGCATGAGCCTGTCCCATGCCTATGGCCCGCCACCGTCCCGGGCCCAGGCTGAGGCTGTCCTTCTGGGCGCCCTCGACGCCGGTTGCACCTTCTTCGACACCGCTGCGGTCTACGGGCTCGGTCACAACGAGCGGCTGGTCGGGGAGGTCCTGGGACCGCACCGTGACCGCTTCGTCCTGGCGTCGAAGTGCGGCCTGTCCAGGGGTGAACAGCGGGAGTTGAACGGGCGTCCGGAGGTCCTGAAAGCGACCTGCGATGAGAGCCTTCAGCGTCTGCGTGTCGACGTGATCGACCTCTATTACCTTCATCGCTGGGACCGTCGGGTGCCGATCGAAGAGAGTGTCGGGGCCCTGTCCGACCTCGTGGTGCAGGGTAAGATCCGCTCGATTGGCCTTTCCGAGGTGTCCGCAGGCGCCCTCCGTCGCGCCCATGCAGTGCACCCCATTGCGGCCCTTCAGACTGAGTATTCGCCCTGGACGCGCAATCCCGAGATCGCCGTCCTCGACGCGTGCCGGGAACTCGGCGTTGCCTTCGTGGCCTTCAGCCCCGTGGGGCGGGGATTCCTTGCGGGCGGCGTCCGCGAGCTCTCGGGCCTGGATGCGGGCGACTTCCGGGTGGGAATGCCACGCTTCCAGGGCGAGGCCTTCCTCAAGAACCTCGATCTCCTGGGCCGGTTCGAGGCCATTGCGCACCAGGCGGGGTGCACGCCGGCGCAGCTCTGCCTGGCCTGGCTGCTCCAGAAGGATCCGACCCTCATCCCCATCCCGGGGACGACAAGCCCCGATCACATGCGCGAGGACATGGCCGCCTCGGGGATCGTCCTGTCAGACGAGGTCATGGCCCAGGTCGAGTCCACGGTGAATGCCTCCACGGTTGCCGGGCCCAGGTATGCGCCTGCCATGCAGGCCAGCGTCGATACAGAGAGACTTCCGGGAGAGGCTGCGGACTAAAGCTCCGCACCCCAAAAAAAGAAGGGCCGCCCCTGGGGACGGCCCTTCCGAATGCAGTCTGGAACGGCTGGATTCCAGCCGGTTCAGCCTGACTTACTTCTTTTCAGCCATGGCGGCGCCGGCGGCTTCCTTGGCGGCGCCAGCGACTTCCTTGGCGGCGTCAGCGGCGGCGGCCGGAGCAGCGGCAGCGGCGGCAGCAGCGCCATCCACGGCGGCGCCAGCGACGGCCGGAGCAGCGGCGGCAGCGTCAGCAGCCGTGGCGGCGGCGTCGGTCGCCGTGGCGGCAGCGTCGGTCGCCATGGCGGCGGCGTCGGTCGCGGTGGCGGCGGCTGCGTCAGCGGCGGCGGCCGGAGCTTCGGCGGGCTTGCTGCAAGCGGCGAGCGATGCCACGGCGGCCATGGCGGCCACAGTCAGAGCAATCTTCTTCATTGGAACTCTCCCGAGATGTCCGAGCGGACGCCCGGCACCACGATGGCGTCGGAATCACCCCAGGGACCTTGAGACCCTAGGCCCGCCATTCCCTCTGATCAAGCTTTCGTGAGCAGAGCGTCCGCGAGTGCCAGGAAGCCGGCAAGGGACAAGGTTTCCGGCCGTGAGGACGAATCGACCCCCGCCGCCCTGCACAGGTCCTCGCCGCCAAGGGACTTGAGACCCGAGCGCAGCATCTTTCGCCTCTGGCCGAAAGCCGCGGCGGTGATGGCCTGAAGTGCATCAAGGCGTTCGCCGCCGATGCCGTCGTCCCGGGGAGCCAGGTGAACGACCGCAGACGCCACCTTCGGAGGTGGGGTAAAGGCGCGTGCGGGGACCTCCAGCACGATCCGTCGGTCGGTGACGGCCGCTGCGAGGACGGACAGCCGGCCATAGGCCTCGGTCCCCGGGTCCGCGACGATCCGGTCGGCGACCTCCTTCTGGAACATCAGGGTCAGGGAGACGGGCCGGAAGGGTCCGGTCAGCCACTTGATGAGCAGGGCGGTCCCGACGTTGTAGGGAAGGTTCGAAACGACGCGGGCAGGATGGCTTCCGGCAAGCTGGCTCTCGTCCACGCGCAGGGCGTCGGCCAGGATCACCTCGAGCTGGCCTGGAAAGGCGGCACAGAGGTCCTCTAGCAGGGGCGCAAACCGGGCGTCGCGTTCGATGGCGACGACCCGTGCCCCGGTCTCCAGGAGGGCCTGTGTCAGGCCCCCGGGCCCCGGTCCCACCTCGATCACAAGGCCGTCGGGCCCGCATCCCGACAGCCGGGCGATCTTTCGGGTAACATTCAGGTCGAGGAGGAAGTGTTGGCCCAGCCCCTTGTTGGCCAGGAGCCCATGGGCGGCAAGTCTGTCGGAGAGACGCTCGGAAAGGGTCACGCGGCGCGCCGGTCGGCGATGGCGGCTGCGGCCTTCAGGGCGGCGATGAAGCTGTCCGGGCGCGCCAGGCCCCTGCCGGCGATGTCGAAGGCGGTCCCGTGGTCAGGCGAGGTCCGGACGATGGGCAGGCCCAGGGTGATGTTCACCCCGCCCCAGAAGTCGAGCATCTTCACCGGGATCAGGGCCTGATCATGATACATGCAGACAATCGCGTCGAAGCGCTCCCGCATCCCAGCAGCAAACAGGCTGTCGGCGGGCAGGGGGCCCGTTACGTCCATACCCGCCGCCCGCAGGACTTCCACTGCGGGGCGTATCAGATCGATCTCCTCCCGCCCGATTTCCCCCGACTCGCCGGCATGGGGGTTCAGCCCGGCGATGGCGAGACGCGGGTGGGCACAGCCGAAGTCCCGGGCCAGGGCCTGTTCAGTGACACGGATCGTCCGCAGGAGGCCCTGGAAGGTCAGGGCCGCCGCGACCCCGGAGATCGGCAGGTGGATGGTCGCCAGGGTGACGCGCAGATCGGCCGCCGCCAGCATCATGACGGGGCCCCTTTCGCCAGCGAACGGCGCGCCTGCCGTCAGCTCGCCAAGGAATTCGGTGTGCCCGGGATGTCTGAACCCGGCGGCCTTCAGGACGGCCTTTGAAATCGGGCCCGTGACTATGGCCGCGGCTTTCCCGGACAGGCAGGCCTCGGTTGCCTCGGTGATCCAGCTGGTCACGGCACCCGCGCCCCCGTGATCGGGCTGACCTGGTCGGACGGGACCTGCAAGCGGGGTCCCCAGCACAGGAATCGCCTCCGGAAAGACGCCTGCGGCCGCCTCCAGCCTATCCAGGGTGACGATGGGGACTCCTGCAGCCCTGAGGACCGTGGGGTCCCCGAACACGGCGAAGGGGCGACAGCCTTCTGTACGGCGTCGCCAGGCCTCCGCAATGATCTCCGGGCCAATGCCAGCGGGATCGCCCAAGGTGACGGCGAGGGGCGTGGCCGGCATACCGGCGCGCCTAGCGGGTCTCGATGGTGGCGGCGGTGCGCAGGTCGCGCATGTAGCGCCGGGCAATCATCGACAGCTGCTGGCTGTAAAGCCGACCCTCGATCTGCTGGCGCGAGGCGTCGCCATTGTCAGAGGCTCCGCGCCCACAGACCGTGAGGATGTGAAGTCCCACATTGGTCCGGATGGGGTCTGAGGTCTGGCCGGGGGCGAGGCCCTCCACGGCGGCCCGGAAGGCGGGGGAGAGGTCCTTGAGTTCGGCCTCGCCGAGGTCAGCAGCGACCACCCCGGCAATCTTTCCAGCCTCGGCCTCGACCGTCTCGCAGCCCTTCAGCCGGGACCGGATGTCGTTGAGCTTTGCAGCCGCAGCCCGAACAGCGGGTTCGGGGGCCCCCTGGGGCAGCGGGATCGCCGCCTGCTTGAGGGACACCGTGGCCGCTGAGGTTCCAGCCCTGCGGTCACGGAGGAAGACGATGTAAACTCCGTCCCGGACGGGAATGGGTCTTGAAAGCTGGCCCGGCCGCATCTGCTCCAGGGCGGCGTCGACCTCCGGAGGCATTTCTCCGGACGAGATCCAGCCCACATCCCCGCCCGTAGCGGCCGAGGGCGATGCGGAGAACTGGCGGGCGACGGCCGGGAAGGGCGCACCCTGCTGGATCTGGGAGACCAGTTGGGTGGCGCCGCCAATGGCGACCTCCATGCCGCCTACCCGTCCGGCGTCGATGAAGACCTCTGCGATCTGGTACTGGGGCCGCGAGGCCGAGGTGGAAATCCGCTCCATCTCTGCCTTGATTTGGTCTTCACCGATCCGGAGCCGAGAGCCGTAACGGCCGCGCACCCAGCGCTGCCAGCCCGACTGCGCCCGTACCTGTTCACGCAGGGTATCGATGCCGATCCCCTGGGCGGCGAGTGAATTGGTAAATTGCTTCAGGTTGGCGTTGTTTTCCTTAGCCATTTCGGTCAGTTGTTCATCTACTTCCTCATCCGTCGGGATGATGGTGATCTTCTGCTCCTTCTCGACCCGGCGAAGCTCCTGAATCTGCAGGCGCTCATCGACGAGGCCGCTCAGGGCTTCCCGCTGGAACTGCGGCAGGTTCTGCTGGGTGGGCTGGATCCCGGAGGTCGCGATCAGCAGGCGCATGCGCTGGGCCAGGTCGAAGGTCGAGATGATCTCGTCATTCACCACTGCGGCGGCGGTTTCGGAAAGACCCGCCGGTGCGACCTGGAGGGGAGGTGCGGCCGGTGGTTGCGCCGGGGCATTGGCCTGCCCGACGGCGGGACCTGTGAAGGCTGCAAGCCCGACGCAGGCGGTGGCGAGGGCCTGGCACACCTTCTTCGCGGCGCGGTTCATCACCGAAACATCATCCTTCAAGTGCATGATCTTGTCCGGCTGCCTTCTGACACGGCTATGAACTTCACTCCAGAGGCGAGACACTAGCGGGTTCCAAGGGGACCGCCCAATGTGGCGAGCGTGAGGCGGATGTTGACCGAGGTCGACGACCCGAGCTGGCCGACTTGGATGTCTTCCTGACGGTAGATGACGTCGAGTCGGGTGCATCCGTCGCGGTAGACGACGCCGATATCCCGGATCACCCAGGCGCTGGCCGCGATGTCCCGGTTTCCATAGAGGGTGACGCCCCAGTTCTCGTTGAGGAAGACCTCGCCGCCAAGGTCCGCGTTTTCCCGGCGTCCCGACCCCGATGCAGCTTCTTCCTTGAGATAGCGGAAGTACCCTGAGCCGCGCTTCAGCTGGACATTGGCCCCGGCTTCCGCACGTCGGACGGCCAGGCTGTCGGCGTCCAGGCGGGTCCTCGCGAAGAGGCTGACCCCGGCCATGGGTTCGGCCTCCACGGCGACGATCCAGTCGGAGGCCTTGCTCGCCAGTCCCGAAGTCGTGGAAAACACCTCGGAGTCCCCTGACCTGAAACTACGGCCAAGGACGAAGTTCGCGCGCCGGCCATCGTCCCAGAGGATCATGGCTCTGCCGGCGAGGGCCAGGCGCAGGCCGTCCTCGGTCAGGTCATAACCCGGGAAGCGGTTGAGGCGGAAAAGATTGGAATCGTCGAACACGACGGTGACCGAGTCTTCGTTGAGGTAGACCGGCGACCCCGAAGCATCCTTGCCGACGACGATTCCAGCTGCGCCCGCCGCAGCCACCGCCTGGCCTGCTGGCTCAAGGATGACCGTGGCGTTCGAAATCCGCCGATACAACGGAAAGGAGACCTCTGCGCCCACTGAGGCCAGGGCCCTTCCCTGTGTCGAGGATCGGCCGGCGACGCCTTCCAGGTCGCCGAGGCTGTAGCCATCCATCCGCATGTTGCCGAAAACCGAGGCGCGCAGGCCGTTGAGGAGCGTGTCCGTCCGCCTCCAGTCGCCTTCCAGGGTCACCCTGCGACTGTCGAGCCCAGGGGTTCCACCCGGCGCGCCCGGGGCGGCGTCGCGGGTCAGGGCGACGCCTGAGGCGCGAATCCTGAGGCGCCCGCCTGCCAGGTTCCCCACGGGCTCGAACCGGCTTTCGACGAAGGGGCCCACCTGGGGGAAGGTGCGGTCGTCGTCCTCAGGGCGGAGCCCCTGGATGCTGAAGGCCCCTGCCGAGAACCAGGACTTCGCGGTCTGCCGGGTGGCGTAAACCTGGGAGATCAGACGCCGGTCATCCGGGACAAAGGGCCCCCGGGCCACGTAAACCTCGCCGATGTCGTACTTCTCGAACAGGAGGTCGTCAGAGGTGCGTTCAGCGCTGAAACCCCATTTCCATTCCGGCGTCAGGGCAAAGGCCCCCGAGGCGAGGATGTAGCTACGCAGGGTCGGATCGCCGAAGGCGTCTCCCTCACCGTCGAAGTCCCGGTCGTAGGTGAAGCCGCTACGGACGTCGACGGCCCCAGAGCGGAACCTCTGCCGGTAGTGCCCGTTCAGGAAGGGGCTCACCTTGCTGTTGATCTGGGGGGAAAGAGTCAGGTCCGCAGAGGGATTGAAAACGAAGAGATAGGGTTGCTCGTAGGACAGCCCCCGTCGGCTGGAGGTCTCCAGGGCCGGCTGCAGGAAACCCGACCGCCGCTCGGCCTGGGGGTCCGGGTGCCAGAAGACAGGGAGCCACATCACCGGGAGGCCCCGTACCCGGATGACCGCATTGCGGTATCCGACGATTTGTCTTTCGCGATCCTGGACGATCTGGTCCGCCTGTATGGACCAGGTCGGCCGGGTTTCACTGCCGTCCTTCGCGCAGACTTCGCAGGGGGTGTAGATCGCTCGGTTCAGTTCATTGAGCGTCTCACTCCGGCGCACAGCGCTGGCTGCCGCGAACTTGATCTCGCCCTCGCTGCGGACGGCGAAGCCCTTGGCCGCTCCGACCGACAACGACTGGTCGAGGACGATCTCGTCGGCGAACTGCGCGGTCCGATCGGGGTTGAGGATGCGCACGGACCCCTTGGCGCGGATCAGCCGGTCCGCAGGCTCAAAGACCACTTCGTCGGCCGTGAGGGTGCGACCCTGGAATCGCGCCTGGACGTTCCCCTTCGCAACCGTGCGTCCAGTCTCGGCATCCCGCGCAACGCTGTCGGCTTCGAGATAGAGTTGCTCTGGCGACAGGCCGTCCTCTGCGGATAAGGGCTTTGCGGGCGCGGGTGCGGCCATGGCTCCGCCGGCAGTGCCGAGCAGGGCGACCACCAGAAGTACGATCCCGCAAAGAGCCCTGCGCTCCAAGACCTTCATCAACGCCTCATCCGGAAGCGCCGCCTGCGATCTCCCGCCAGACGCAACCACTTCACCCGTCTTCCGTGTAACAGAGCACGGCGAGGCCGGACAGGAGGGCGACAAGGGGTGGGGCCCAGGCGCCCAGAAGCGGTGGGATAATGTCTGCGGACGCCAGCGCGCCAGTCATCTGGTTGAAAAAGAAGACCAGAAAGCCGACGGCGGCACCCGCGCCCGCTGCCAGGGCCAGTCCGCCCTGGCGGGCCAACCGCAGCGACGCAGCGGCAGCCAGTATGGACATGGCCGCGAAGAGCACCGGGGTGGCGATCAACTGGTGGAGCCGCAGGCGGAAGGCACGGGAGCTGAAACCGGCGAGTTCCGTCTGTCGGATGGCGCCCGGAAGACCCCAGAAGGGCACCGCCTCCGGGGAGGCAAACCGGTCGATTGCACTTGTAGAGGTCAAGGTCGACGGGATCGACAGGCTATCGGATCGCACGGCGCTCTGGCCTGCCGACGCTTCACGTACGTCGCTCAGCCGCCAGAAGCCGGCCTGCAGGACCGCTTGTGCCGCCTCGATGCGGCGGCGGAACTGAAGTCGGCCAGATCCGTCTTTCTGGTAAACGAAGAGCGATACGGCGCGCAGGCGTATGGAATCTCCCTGCATATCTCTGGACTTGGCGTGGATCACCACAAGGTCGCGGTCGTCACCCTGGCGGAGCCAGACCTCCTTGGGCGCTTCCGCCTGGTAATTCTGCAGGATCCGCGCGCGCTCGACTTCAAATCGGGCGGAAAGGCCGGCTGCGAGGGGATTGAGCAGCATAACCACCACAAATCCGGCCACGAGGGCGAAGGCGGCGGAGGGCGCGATAAAGCGCCAGGCCGAAACGCCCGCCGCCCGCATGGCCGTGAGTTCGCTCGAACGATTCAGACCGACATAGGCGGCAATACCGCCAAAGAGAAACACGAAGGGTGAGAGAAGCAGGACGAGGCTTGGGGCCCGGAGGAGGGTGAGCCACAGGATTTCCGAGACCTCAGCATCCGCTCGAACACCTACAGATCTCGATAATTCCTCGAATTGTATCAGTAGGATGACAGAAGAAATCACAGCGACGGATACCCCCACGGCCCTCAGGGTCCGGCGGAGCAGGTAGAATTCGAGGACTCCGGGGCCAGACATCAGGGGCCAACCCCTGCCGAGGCGAGGCGCTGACCCCGGCCACCGGACTCTCGACGGGTTTGGCGGAATACCGCCTGGAGGGCCCACACCATGCCGCCAAGAGGGATTAGATACTGGAGGAGATTTATCCAGACATTTGATTCAGCTGCCGAAACTGCGATAAATCCAAGAATGCGGGTGACCGCGGCGACGCCGCCTGCCAGAGCGATCCGGCGACCATAACCAAGCCGGGAGAAGGCCCCGCCAAGGATGGCCCATACGGCGAGCGCCATGAATGTGAGGATGTAGAGCGGTGTCGAGAGGCGGGCATTGCCCTCCGCATAGAGTTTCTTCTCGTTCCGCGTCTCCCAGTCCTGGGTCAGATCCGGGAACAGGAGTTCGTGCAGGTAGCGATCAGACGGCTTGAAGTGAACCCGCTCTTCAGTTCGGAGGAATGTATTAAGTTCAAACGGATAATCATCAAACGTAAGGTAGTTCAGGACACCCTCCGGGGAGAGTTCCTGGGTCGATCCCCGGAAGAGGCGCAGGATTGGCGCGCCGTCCTTCATGACCAATCGACCGGTGTCCGCCGTGTAGGTCGTCGCGCCGCCATCATCCTTGAAACGATGGATGAAGAGATTGCGGATCTCGCCGTTCCGGTCGACGGACTGAGCGTAGACCGTAAGGCCAGGTGCGGGTTGGGAGAATTCACCCTCCCGGATCAGGGAAGAAACGAGGTTGGTACGGACCTCGAAGAGCACCTCACGCATGGCCCTGTGGGCTGTTGGCTGAACCCACAGGTTGATCACCAGCGACGCGAGGGTCAGGACCCCCGCCAGCCGGAAGGCCGGGGAGATCACGCGCCAGCGGCTCATGCCACCCGCAAAGCACACCGCCAGTTCCTGGTCTGTCTGGAGGCGGTTGAGGGTCACCAGTGCGGCGACGAACGCGCTGACCGGCAGGACCATGTTGATCAGCTGCGGCATGGCAAGGGCCGTCGCCTTCAGGAAAATGAGGGCGTTTTGACCGCCGCTGACGATCAGGTCGAGCTGGGTCAGGGACGTTGACAGCAGGGCAAGGGCCGTCGCGGCGACCACCGACCAAAGGGTGGGTCCGACAAGCTGGCGAAGGAGATAGCGGTCGATCAGGCGCATCAAGAATTATCGATCCCAGCCGGCGATTTGCCGCGCCTGCAAGTCTCGGCTGTTCTAATCATGAGCCGCACCGCGTGCGCAACTGCAGAGCACTCCGCCCCCTCAGGGCGGTAAGATCAGAGGACCCGAAGACCCATGCAGATTGAATTTGTATCGCCCGACGCCGCGTCGGCTCCCCGCAGCCTCCTGGCGATCGTCGTTCCCGAAGGCGAGGCCGCCGGCGTGAATGGCGGTGCTTTCGCCGGCGCCGTCGCCCAGAGCCGCTTCACCGGCGCCCGGGGCCAGGTGCTTGAGGTCGCCAGCATTTCGGGCCGGACCCTGCTTGTGGGCGGCGGCAAGGCCTCCGAGTTCGATGATCTCGCGGCGGAACAGACGGCTGCCGCGGCCTACGCCGCTGTCAAGCTCTCGGGAGCCGAAGTGCTCCGCCTCTCACCGGCGGTAGATACGGGTGCCTTCGCAGCCCGCTCTGCCCTGGGTCTCCGCCTGGGCGCCTATCGTTTCGACAAATACCGGACCCGGGAAACCGCCGACAAGAAGCCCTCGGTCGTCCGCGCCGAGATCGTGACGGCCCATGCCGCCGCCGCCGCCGAGGCCATGCCGGCTCTTTCGGCCCTGGCGAACGCCGTCGTCTTCGCCCGCGACCTCGTCTCCGAGCCTGCCAACATCCTCTACCCCGCCGAGTTCGCACGGCGGGTTAAGGCCCTTGAGGCCCTGGGCCTGTCGGTCGAGATCCTGGGCGAGGAAGAGATGCGTCAACTGGGCATGGGGTCCCTGCTCGGCGTGGGCCAGGGAAGCGTGCGCGAGAGCCAGTTGGCCATCATCCGCTGGAACGGCGCGGCCGATCCTGCCGCCCAGCCCGTGGCCTTCGTGGGCAAGGGTGTCTGCTTCGATACCGGGGGCATCAGCATCAAGCCTGCCGACGGCATGGAAGACATGAAGTGGGACATGGGCGGCGCTGCCGCCGTCGCTGGCGTGATGCACGTGCTGGCTGGCCGCAAGGCCAAGGTCAACGCCGTCGGTATCCTCGGCCTGGTCGAGAACATGCCCGATGGCAATGCCCAGCGTCCGGGTGACGTCGTCACCTCCATGTCCGGCCAGACCATCGAGATCATCAACACCGACGCCGAGGGCCGGCTCGTCCTGGCCGACGCGATTTGGTACTGTCAGGACCGCTTCAAGCCACGCTTCATGGTCGACCTGGCCACCCTGACGGGTGCGATCATCATCTCGCTGGGCAATGACTATGCCGGCCTTTTCTCGAACAACGACGAGCTGGCTAACAACCTCCTGTCGGCCTCGAAGGGCGAAGACGAGCCCCTTTGGCGGATGCCCCTGCCGAAGGCCTATGACAAGCAGATCGACAGCGTCATCGCCGACATGAAGAACACCGGCGGGCGACCGGGGGGCTCGATCACCGCCGCTCTCTTCATCCAGCGCTTCGTCAACGGCCTGCCCTGGGCCCACCTCGACATCGCGAACACGGCCTGGAAGAAGCCGTCCTCCGTGCCGACCATTCCCGAGGGTGCCTCCGGCTTCGGCGTGCGCCTCCTGAACCGCCTCGTCGAAGACCACTACGAAGATCGCGCATGACGACCTGCGAGGTCTGGTTCTATCACCTGGAGCGCCAGGGGCTTGACCAGGTGCTTCCGACCCTTCTCGAGCGGACCTTGCAGAAGGGCTGGAA
>CAIZKE010000051.1 GCA_903933475.1 uncultured Alphaproteobacteria bacterium
CCGGAGGTGGCTTCATCGGCGCCATCTTCAACTGTCGCAAGCCCATCATCGCCGCCCTGAACGGCGCGGCGGTGGGGGTGGGCGCCACCCTGACCCTGCCCATGGATATCCGCATCGCGGCCAAGGGTGCCCGGGTCGGCTTCGTCTTCGCCCGGCGCGGCCTGGTGCCCGAGGCCGGCAGCGCCTGGTTCCTGCCCCGGCTGGTGGGGCTGCCCACCGCCTTGCGCTGGTGCCTCTCCGGTGCCCTGATCCCGGCCGAGGAGGCGAAGGCCGGCGGTCTCGTCTCCGAAGTGGTGGATCCCGAGGCCCTCATGGACCGCGCCCGCGAGATCGCCCGGGAGATCGCTGAGAACACCGCCCCTGTCTCCGTGGCCCTGACCCGCCAGATGCTGTGGCGCTTCAGCGGCGAGCCCGACCCCTGGGGCGCCCTGAAGGTGGACGGTGCCATGGCCATGACCCTGGGCGCCGGTCCCGACGTGCGCGAGGGCGTCGCGGCCTTCCTGGAGAAGCGCAGCCCCAATTTCCCCGGCAAGGTCTCCACCGACATGCCGCCGCAGTATCCCTGGTGGAAGGACTGACACCGCCATGAAGATCGACCTCCTGACCCCCGCCAGCTTCGCCGCCGGCCACCCCCTCGCCCAGTACGACTGGCTGCGGGCGAATGACCCCGTCCACTGGCACGAGGAGCCTGGCGGCAAGGGCTTCTGGGCGGTGACCCGATACGCCGACGTGCGCGCGGTGGACCGGGGCTTTGAGACCTATTCCTCCGAGCCCACCATCCTGATCCCCGACCCGGCGGAGGAGGCGGCGGCCTTCGGGCCCTACAAGATGATGCTGATGATGGACCCGCCGGAGCACACGGGCTTTCGCAAGCTCATCCGCTCGGAGTTCACCCTGCCCACGGCGAAGCTGCGCGAGGCGCGGATCCAGGCCCTGGCCCGGCAGATCGTGGATGCGGTGATCGAGAAGGGCGAGTGCGACTTCGTGGCCGAGGTGGCGGGCGAGATGCCCTCCTTCGTCATCGCCGAACTGCTGGGCCTGCCCCTGGAGGACGGGCGCGAGCTCTACAAGCTGACCGAGGTGATCCACACCGCCCCCGAGGCCCAGGCCCCGGGCGCCGGCGGCCAGGCGGTGATGAAGATGTTCGAGTACGGCTCGAAGCTGATGGCCGAGAAGCGCGCCCGGCCCGGCGACGACCTGGCCTCGCGCCTCCTGGCCTGCGAGGTGGATGGCCGGCGGCTGGAGGACATGGAGTTCCTGCTCTTCTTCCTGCTGCTGATCGACGCCGGCGGCGACACGACCCGCAACCTCCTGGCCAGCGGCCTGGACGCCATGCTGGACCATCCCGACCAGCTGGCCTGGCTGAAGGCCGACCTGCCGGCGCGCCTGCCCGCCGCCCGGGAGGAGCTGCTGCGCTGGACCACCCCGGTGATCTACATGCGGCGCACGGCCAGGGCCGACGCCCAGCTGGGCGGCAAGACGATCCGCAAGGGCGACAAGGTGGTCATGTACTTCGGCTCGGCCAACCGCGACCCGGATCAGTTCGACCGCGCGGACCAGCTGGACCTGGCCCGGGCACCCCTCGACCACATCGCCTTCGGCAACGGCCCCCACGTGTGCCTCGGCCAGCACATCGCCCGGATCGAGATCGACGCCATGCTGGTGGAGGTGCTCTCGCGGATGGAGGAGGTAGAGCGCACCACTCCGCCCGAATGGCTGGCCAGCAACTTTATCTCGGGGCCGCGGACCATGCCGGTGAGGTTCAGGGCGGGGAGGCGGTTAGGGGCGGGGTGAGGACCCGGGACGGGGCCTGACCCGGAATCTGGCGACAGGTCCGCGAAGGTGGGCTATGCAAAGGTCATGAGGCGGGACCTTCACGCGCGA
>CAIZKE010000052.1 GCA_903933475.1 uncultured Alphaproteobacteria bacterium
CAGATCACGGCCCTGCTCCTGCCCCTCAACGGGGCTCTGGGTCCAGACATCGACCAGATGAAGGTGGATGCCGAGAGCCTTGGAGACCTGGGCGGCGACGCGATCCTCGACGCCATTGCAGACTTTGCGGCCAGTGCCATCCCCTACAGGAGTTGGGTACGCAAGCTCTCCGGAGCGGACGCACAGCAGAAGCGGATGCGGGCAGCCCTTGCGGCTGGCGCGGTTCGCAGGGCCTATCTCAAGGGGTTGGGGGAGCAGCTGAGATGCGCACCTCCGGCGACACCCAACCGCACGAAGGCGCCGACAGGGAAGTAATCCTCAGGACCCTTCCGCCCCGCCTGCCAGGCGGGAATGGAAATCCTTCCGGAAGGCCTCGAACCGGCCCTCAGAGATCGCTGCCCGCATGGCCGCCATCAGGGCCTGGAAGAAGGCGATGTTGTGCCATGACAACAAGACCTGACCGAGGATTTCTTCTGCTTTCACAAGGTGATGTAGGTAAGCTTTCGCGTAGTCTTTAGAGGCCGGACAATCCAGGGTTTCATCGAGGGGACTGTCGTCTTCGGCAAAGCGGGCGTTCTTCAGGTTGACCGAGCCCTCCCAGGTCCAGGCCTGCCCGTGACGACCAGAGCGGGTCGGCAGGACGCAGTCGAACATGTCGACGCCCCGGGCCACGGCCTCGACCAGGTCCACGGGCTTGCCCACTCCCATGAGGTAGCGGGGGCGGTCGGCCGGCAGGAAGCCTGGCGCATAGTCGAGCACTTCGCACATGGCGGCATGCCCCTCGCCGACCGCAAGGCCGCCAATGGCGTAACCGTCGAAGCCCGCCTCGACCAGGCGCTCAGCGGACTCCCGCCGGAGGGCCTCGAAGGTCGATCCCTGCTGGATCCCGAACAGGGCCTGGCGGTCGCGCTGGCCGAAGGCGGCCTTCGAGCGCCGCCCCCAGCGATCCGAGAGGCGCATGGCTGCGGCCGCCTCCGCCTCTTCCGCAGGCCAGGAAACGCACTGGTCCAACTGCATGACGATGTCGGCACCCAACCGGTCGGCCTGGATCTCAATGGACCGTTCAGGCGTCAGGACGTGCCGGGAGCCGTCGATATGGCTGCGAAAGGTCACGGACTCTTCCGTTACCTTCGAGATCCCGGAAAGGGACATGACCTGGAAGCCCCCGGAGTCCGTCAGGATGGGGCCATCCCAGCGCATGAACCGGTGCAGGCCGCCCAGGCGCTCCAGCCGCTCGGGTCCGGGCCTCAGCATCAGGTGATAGGTATTGCCGAGGATGATGTCGGCCCCGGTGGACTTCACCTGGTCCACGGTCAGGGCCTTGACCGTGGCTGCGGTCCCCACAGGCATGAAGGCGGGGGTGCGGATCTCGCCCCGGGCGGTGTGCAGGACACCCGTGCGCGCCGCACCGTCCCGGGCGGAGATGTCAAAGGCAAAGGCGCTCATCCAGCCCTCCAGAGCAGGCTCGCGTCGCCGTAGGAATAGAAGCGGTAGCCCTCGGCGATGGCGTGCGCATAGGCCGACTGCATGGCTTCCAGGCCCGCCAGGGCGCTGACCAGCATGAACAGCGTCGACTTGGGCAGGTGGAAGTTGGTCATCAGCCCGTCGGCTATCCGGAACCGGTAGCCGGGAGTGATGAAGATATCCGTCTCGCCCGTCCAGGCCGCAAGCCCGCC
>CAIZKE010000053.1 GCA_903933475.1 uncultured Alphaproteobacteria bacterium
GCTGCTGCCGCCGGCCTTCCTGCTGCTGGTGCTGTCGATGTTCTTCGAAGGCCCGGCGGGCGCCATGGGCGTCGGCGGCGGCTGGACCATCTACCCGCCGCTCTCGACGTCCGGCCATACAGGCCCTGCAATGGATGTCGCGATCCTGTCGGTGCACCTGGCCGGCGCCAGCTCCATTCTCGGCGCCATCAACTTCATCACCACCATCTTCAACATGCGCGCGCCGGGCATGACCCTGCACCGCATGCCGCTGTTCGTGTGGTCGATCCTGGTGACCGTGTTCCTGCTGCTGCTCTCGCTGCCTGTTCTGGCCGGCGCGATCACCATGCTGCTCACCGACCGCAACTTTAACACCCACTTCTTCGACGCCGCCGGCGGCGGCGACCCGGTCATGTTCCAGCACCTGTTCTGGTTCTTTGGTCACCCGGAAGTGTACATCCTGATCCTGCCCGCCTTCGGCATGATCAGCCACATTGTCTCCACCTTCTCGCGCAAGCCGGTCTTCGGCTATCTGGCCATGGCCTATGCCATGGTGGCTATCGGCTTCGTCGGCTTCATCGTGTGGGCCCACCACATGTACACCGCGGGCATGGGCATCGAGCTGCGGGCCTATTTCGTGGCCGCCACCATGGTGATCGCCGTGCCCACGGGCGTGAAGGTGTTCTCATGGATCGCCACGATGTGGGGCGGGTCCATCGACTTCAAGACGCCCATGCTGTGGGCGATCGGTTTCATCTTCCTGTTCACGGTGGGCGGAGTGACCGGCGTGGTGCTCGCCAATGCCGGCATCGACTACAGCCTGCACGACACCTACTACGTGGTGGCGCACTTCCACTACGTCCTCAGCCTGGGTGCCGTGTTCGCGATCTTCGCCGGCTTCTACTACTGGTTCGAGAAGATGTGGGGCGTGAAGTACAACGAGTTCCTCGGCGCGACCCACTTCTGGATCACCTTCGTCGGCGTGAACCTGATCTTCTTCCCGCAGCACTTCCTGGGTCTCCAGGGGATGCCCCGGCGATATGTCGACTACCCGGAGGCCTTCAGGTTCTGGAATGGGATTTCGACCGACGGCTACCTGATCACCATTGCTGGCGTCGTCGTCTTCCTCGTGGTTCTGCTCGAAGCCGCGATCCGTCGCCGCAAGGCCGAGGCCAATCCCTGGGGCGAAGGGGCCACCACCCTGGAGTGGACGCTGTCTTCGCCGCCGCCGTTCCACCAGTTCAGCGATCCTCCGGTCTTCAAGTCGGACCACCACCACTAATCGCCGCGGCCCGGCCAACGGGCCCTTGGCAAGACTCATTGGGGGGGCGCGGACCGGACTGAACCGGTGCGCGCCCCTCTACGTATCAGGGAATACAAGGTCGACATGACCCCCCCCGCCATTGCCCGTGCCGCCCTTCCGCCCCGCTGGCAGGACTATGTCCAGCTGCTGAAGCCCCGCGTCATGTCGCTGGTGGTCTTCACGGCGGCCACGGGAATGATCTGCGCCGGAACGCCGCTGAACCCGGTCATGGGCGCGATCGCCATCCTGTGCATTGCCGTGGGTGCCGGGGCCTCTGCGTCCCTGAACATGTGGTACGACGCCGACATCGACGCCCGGATGAGGCGCACCCGCGGCCGCCCCGTGCCGGCAGGTCGGGTTCAGGCTGCGGACGCCCTGGCCCTCGGGATCGTCCTGTCCCTCTTCTCGGTCATGATCCTGGGCCTGGCGATCAACTGGTTCGCGGCGGGTCTTCTGGCCTTCACCATCTTTTTTTATGCCGTCGTCTACACCATGTGGCTGAAGCGATGGACAGCGCAGAACATTGTCATCGGCGGCCTTGCGGGCGCCCTTCCGCCCGTCATCGGCTGGGCGGCGGCCACGGGACAGGCGCCCCTGGACGCCTGGCTCCTCTGCGCCATCATCTTCATGTGGACGCCGCCCCACTTCTGGGCCCTATCGCTCTACACCAGCGAGGACTATGCCGCGGCAGGCGTGCCCATGCTGCCGGTCACCGCTGGCGCTGCTGCGACCCGCCGGCACATCTGGATCTACAGCCTGCTTCTCATACCGGTCTGTCTCGCGCCCGTGGCGACGGGCCTCGGCGGGACGACCTACCTGGCGGTCGCAGGCCTGGGGGGCGCGGTCTTCCTGCTCCTGGCCTGGAGGGTACGTTCCGGCCGCGCCGGCGACGCCGCCGACCCCCGGGTCACCGACGGCCTGTACGATGTCCAGGCCGCGGCGCGCGATGCCCGGAACCTGTTCGCTTATTCCATCCTCTACCTGACCCTGCTGTTCGCTACCCTGCTGGGCGAGCATCTCTGGGGCCGGGCCGCGGGTGGACTTTCCTGAGGTCTTACATGACGGAACCTGAAACCCCCTCTAATCCCGCCGGGGCCGGATCGGTGGACGCCGCGGCCCGAGCCCGCCGCGGCCGTAACATCGCCATCGCCATCGGCCTGGTCGGCTTTGTGGTTCTGGTCTATCTCGTGACCGTCTTCCGGATGGGTGGAAATGTCATCAACCGCCCCCTCTGAGGCCACCCGCCGGAACGCCCGGGTCGCACTTTGGTGCGCAGTCTGCTTCGCCGGCATGGTTGGCGCTGCCTACGCCTCGGTGCCGCTCTACCGGGCCTTCTGCCAGTTGACCGGATTTGACGGTACGCCCAGGCGGGCCGAGCAGGCGGCTTCCCGAACCCTCGACCGAACCCTGGAGGTCCGGTTCGACGCTAACGTCCGGGACCTGCCGTGGACCTTCCGGCCTCAGCAGACCTCGCAGACCCTGCGGATCGGGGAGACCGGGCTGGCCTACTTCACGGTCACCAACAACAGCGACCAGCCCGTCACGGGGCACGCTGTCTACAACGTCACGCCCCAACTCGCCGGTGCCTATTTCCAGAAGCTTGAGTGCTTCTGCTTCAGTGACCAGACCATAGCGGCCGGCACCACCGTCGAGTTCCCCGTGGTGTATTTCGTCGATCCGAAGTTCGCCGAGGATTTCGACACCCGGGGCAAGTCCGAAGTGACCCTGTCCTACACCTTCTTCCCGTCGCAGGATGCGAAGCCGAAAGCCGCCGGGGCGCCTTCCGTGCTTGGCGGAACGGCGAAAGCAGGGCTATAGGGACACATCCAGAAACTCCCGCCGGCCCTGCGACTCAACGGGCGGGGAGCGGCAGTAAGAGGAACAGGGGCGCAATGTCAGCGGGCGACGCCAAACACGACTACCATCTCGTCAATCCGAGCCCCTGGCCGCTGGTCGGCTCGATAGCGGCCTGCGTCATGGCCGTGGGTGGCGTGATCGCCATGAAGGGCCTCTTCGGTCTTCCAAAGGGCAACCTCGCCGTATTTATCGGTGGTCTTGCCGGGGTCATCCTGACCATGGCCGTCTGGTGGCGTGACGTCACGATCGAGGCCAACCAGGGCGACCATACCCCGGTCGTCAGCATCGGCCTGCGCTACGGCATGATCATGTTCATCGCCTCCGAAGTGATGTTCTTCGTGGCCTGGTTCTGGATCTTCTTCGAAATGGCCCTGTTCCACGGGTTCCGGACAGAATCAGGTCTTGAGGAAGTCCGCGCCGCCTGGGCCACCTGGCCGCCGAAGGGCATCGAGTCTGTTCCGGCCTGGAACCTGCCCCTCTTGAACACCCTGATCCTCCTGCTTTCCGGCACCACCGTGACCTGGGCGCACCACGCCCTGCAGACGGGGGACCGTCGCGCCGCCAAGATTGGCCTTCTCCTGACCATCATCCTGGGTGCTCTCTTCACTGCCGTGCAGGTCTACGAGTACCAGCACATCCTCGAGCATAAGTACTTCTTCGGGGGTGAGGGTGCGGACAATTCCGGCCTCTACGGCTCGGCCTTCTTCATGGCGACGGGCTTCCACGGATTCCACGTACTGATCGGGACGATCTTCCTGGCCGTCTGCCTGGCGCGCCTGATGGGCAGTGGCTTCACGACCAAGCAGCACTTCGGCTTTGAGGCGGCAGCGTGGTACTGGCACTTCGTTGACGTGGTCTGGCTGTTCCTCTTCGCCTTCATCTACGTCGTCTTCGGCGCAACCGCCGGACACTGACCTCTCATGGCCGGCGTCAACCCCCTCCTGGCGGGGATCACCGGCCACTGTCCCCGCTGCGGTGAGGGGCCCCTCTTCAAGGGCTTCCTCACCGTTGCAGAGACCTGTTCCGCCTGTGGCCTGGACCTGGCCCGGGCGGATTCCGGCGATGGCCCGGCTGTCTTCGTGATCCTGATCGGCGGCTTTATCGTCTCCTTCGCCGCCCTCTTCACCGAAATCGCCTATCGCCCGCCCATCTGGGTGCTCCTTGCGGTCTTCCTTCCTCTGACAGTGATCGTCTGCGGTGGCCTCCTGCGACCGGTGAAGGGCGTCCTCCTGGCCGCACAGTTCGCGAACCGGGCGGCGGAAGCCCGACATGACGACTGAGCCCGCCCATCGCCGCCGCTTCCCGGTCGGCCTGACGATTGCGACCCTCATCGGCCTTGCCATCCTGATCGCCCTCGGGAACTGGCAGCTTCAGCGTCGGGACTGGAAGGAGGCCCTCCTGGACCGGATCGCCCGGCTGGAGTCCGCTGCCCCAGTCGACGCCGCCCAGGCCCTTTCCAAGGCCCGGACCCCCGCCGACCTCGACATGGTCCGGGTGCGCCTTGCCTGCCCAGGGATTTCCGGCGCGGCCTTCGTGGAGCTCTATGGCCTTCTGGACGGTGACCCGGGACGGCGGCTGGTATCGGCCTGTCCCCTGGCCGCTGGAGGCTCCGACACCCTTCTCGTCGATCGCGGCTTCATCGCCGACGCCGAGACCGCACGGCCAGCGGTCCGGACGGCGACCCCAGGCGGGGCTCCGGAAATGGTGACGGGCATTCTCAGGGTCCCGGATCGGCCGGGGGCTTTCACGCCGGAGGCCGACCTTTCGAAGCGACTCTGGTTCTCCAGGGATGTGGTCGCCATGGCGGCGACACTCGGCGTTTCCCGGCCGGCCCCGGTCATGCTGATGGCGGAGTCCCGCACCAATCCTGACTTCCCGGCCCTGACGCCGTCGCCGCTTCCGGCCGTCATCTCCAACCGCCACATGGAATACGCCCTGACCTGGTTCGGCCTTGCCGGCGCCCTGGCTGGCGTTTATGCCGCCCGCCTCTGGAAGCACTTCAGAAGCTGATGCGTTACATTTCCACCCGAGGCGCCTCGCCCCCCGTCGGCTTTGTCGACGCCGTCCTCGCCGGCCTGGCGCCGGACGGGGGCCTCTATGTTCCCGAGTCCTGGCCGCAGTTCTCCGCCGGGGAGATCGCCAGGATGGCGGGACGACCCTATGCCGAGGTGGCTGCAGCCGTGCTGGGGCGGTTTGCGGGAGACGAGATCCCCGAGGCAGATCTCCTGGCGATGTGCCGCCAGGCCTATGCCGCCTTCGACCATCCGGCGGTGGTCCCCCTGGTCCAGCTGGCCCCTGACATCTTCCTTGCCGAGCTGTTCCATGGTCCGAGCCTGGCCTTCAAGGACGTGGCCATGCAGCTTCTGGCCGGTCTGTCGGATTTCGTGCTCGAGCGGGCGGGGCGGACCCAGACCATTCTCTGCGCGACCTCGGGCGATACGGGCGGCGCGGCCGTGGAAGCCTTCCGTGGCCGGTCCAACACCCGCATTGTCGCCATGTTCCCGGAGGGCCGCATTTCCGAGGTCCAGCGCCGGTTCATGACCACGGCAACCGAGGACAATGTCCGCTGCCTGGCCGTCGCAGGTGACTTCGACACCTGCCAGGCCATCCTCAAGACCGCGCTGGGCGATCCGGTCCTGCAGCAGGCCGTGGGCCTGTCTGCCGTCAATTCGATCAACTTCGCCCGCATTGTCGCCCAGTCGGTCTACTACTTCACCACCGCCCTCGCCCTCGGGGCGCCGCATCGTCCGGTCTCCTTCGCCGTGCCCTCAGGCAACTTCGGCGACGGCTTTGCCGGCTATGTGGCCTACCGGATGGGCCTGCCGATCGGCAGGATCCTGATCGCCACCAACGCCAACGATATCCTCGCCCGGACATTCCGGACCGGTCTCTATGCCCGGGGGACGGTGGCCGAGACCCAGTCTCCCGCCATGGACATCCAGTCGGCCTCGAACTTTGAGCGGCTGTTCTTCGAGTCGGTCGACCGGGACGGACCCGCCACCGCGGAAGCCTTCCGGGGATTTGCCGAGGGCCGGTCCATTTCGGTCCCCCCGCAGGCCCTCGAGGCCATGACCCGCCTGTTCGCGGGCGAGACTACCGATGAGGCCGCCACTTCCGAGGCGATGCGCCTGGCCCTTTCCGAGACCGGCGAGACTGTGGATCCGCACACCGCCGTCGCCCTGTCGGCCCTCCGCCGGTCCCCAGGGACAGGACCTACGGTCGTCCTCGCCACCGCCCATCCCGCCAAGTTCCCGGAAGCCGTCCTTGCCGCCACGGGCCATGCGCCTTCGGCCCCGGAGAGGGCGCAGGCCCTGGCAGGACGGCCCGAGCGTTATGAATCGATCGCCGCAGACGCCGCCCTTGTAAGCGCCTATGTTCGGGCCTTTGCAGGGGCCTGACCTGGCGCGCACTCACACCCTCGGCAACGGCGTCCGTCTCGTCTGCGATCCCGTTCCCGGGCTCCAGACCGTCGCCATGGTCGTGGCTGCTGGCCGGGGTGCCCGTTGGGAGTCCCAGCGGCAGTCGGGTTGGTCCCATCTCCTCGAACACATGGTCTTCAAGGGCGCGGGCGGCCGTTCCGCTCGGCAGATCGCCGAGGCGGTAGAGGCGGATGGCGGCCAGATGAACGCCGAGACCGGTTTTGAGCGCACGGTCTTCCACGTCCGGACCCTGCCCCTGGGCCTGGACGGTGCCAGCGCCCTCCTGTCCGATATCCTCCTGCGTCCGACCCTCAATCCCTCCGACCTCGCGCGGGAGCGGCGGGTGGTGATGCAGGAGATCGCCGAGGCTGAGGACGCACCCGATGACCTCGTCTTCGAGATGGCCCAGTCGGCGGCCTTTGCCGGCCAGCCTCTCGGGCGCTGCATTCTGGGCGACGGGCCGAGCCTGCGCCGGGCCTCGCCGGCGGCACTCTCTGACTGGCGCGCCTGTCTCTACGCCCCCGACCGCCTGGTGGTCTCGGTCTCTGGCGCCGTGGACGAGGACGCCTTCCTCCGCCTGGCGGAGCGCGACTTCGGCAGCGCGGAACCCGCCGCCATGCCGTTGTCGCCACCGGAGCCCGCCCGTTTCACCGGCAGCGCGCGGACCGGTGACCGGGATCTCGAGCAGGCCAACCTCGTCTTCCTCACCCCGGGCCTGGCGGTCGGCGATCCCGACGCCTGGGCGGCCCAGGTCTTCGCGGAGTGCCTGGGCGGCGGAATGGCCTCAAGGCTGTTCCAGGAGGCGCGGGAGGCGCGCGGCCTGGCCTATGCTGTCGATGCCTGGGGTGAGTACTGGTCGGATTGCGGATTGATCGGGGTCTTCGCCGGGTGCGAGGCCGGCAGAGCGTCCAAGGTGGCGTCCCTGGTGGCGGAACAGATGATCGATCTGGCGAATGCCCCTCGGGAGGCGGAGTTGGCCCGGGCCCGGGCCCAACTCAAGGCGGGTCTCTTCATGGCCGCGGAGTCGCTCCTGTCCCGGGCCGAGCAGGCCGCGACCCAGGTGCTGACCTTCGGTCGGCCACTGACCCTGTCGGAAATCGGCGAGCGGATCGACGCCTGCGACGCGACGGCGGTACGGCGCGCGGGCAGCCGGATCCTGGCGTCCGGACAGGCGGCTGCCGCCGTTCTCGGGCCGCGCGCGGCGCATCCGGCGGCGGAGGTCTTCCGCGAACGCCTCGCCCGCGCTGCGCCGGCAGGCACCCGGACGACTTGACGGGGCCGGAAAACCCGGGAGTTTGCCAGCATGGCGCTTCTGGACTGGATCACGCCGGGCGATGGCCTGCGGCTACAGGGCGAGGGGATCGAGATTCGTCCCCCGCGACCTTCCGACTTCCCGGAATGGCGCGACCTGCGCGAGTCCTCCCGCAGTTTCCTTCAGCCCTGGGAGCCCACCTGGCCTGAGGACGATCTCACCCGCACCGCCTGGCGCCGGCGACTGGCGTCCTATGCCCGCGACATCGACCTCGGCCAGGCCTATCCCTTCCTGGTGTTCCGGAAGGACGACGGTGCCCTGACGGGGGGCATCACCCTGTCCAACATCCGCCGCGGCGTCGCCCAGATGGGCACGGTCGGGTATTGGTGCGGCGCGCCCTATACCCGGCAGGGCCTGACCCTGGCCGCGGTCCGGACCCTTTCGAGCTTCGCTTTCCGGTCCCTGGCCCTGCATCGACTTGAGGCCGCCTGCATTCCTCAGAACGCCCCGTCGCGCCGGTTGCTCGCCCAGGCGGGCTTCCAGGAGGAAGGCCACGCACAGGCTTATCTGAAAATTAACGGCGAATGGCGTGATCATGTGCTGTTCGGGCTCATCGGGCCGCCGCATCGCGCTGCGGCCCTGCAAGGGTCCCTTGGTGCCTGACCGGAAAGCCGGATGTCGAACGACCGTTGGATCTGGGACGCGACGGCAACGCTGGAGGCGCTGGGAGCGGCCTCTGTGGCGCTCTGGCTCTGGGAGCCGGACCGTGACCGGATCCGCTTTACCGGGGCCGCCCGCCCCCTTGGACTCGGGCCGCTGGTGCCTGAAGGCTCGGGTGCCGCGCTCATGGCCCTGACCCAACCCCAGGACAGGGCAGTCGCCGGCGAACTCCTCCGGGTGCAGCCGCCGGGGACGTCTGTCGAGCTGCGACTGCGCATGCTGGGGGGAGAACAGGGCCTTTGGCGCGGAGTATGGTTGGAGGATGGGGTGCGGGCCGCGGGAATGGTCGCGGCAGAGACCCGGATTTCGATCTCGGGACTGGACGGCCTGACGGGCCTTCTCGACCGGCGCACTTTTGTCAGCCTGGTCCAGGAAAGACTCCAAGAGTCCGCGGACCAGGTGCTGGTGGTGGCGGACCTGGACCGCTTCCGACGCCTTAACGAGGCCCTGGGCCACGAACGCGCCGACCTTGTCCTCGCCGCCCTGGGCGGCAGGCTTGCGGCGGCCTTTCCTTCCGAAGCCCTGACCGCGCGCGTGGGGGAGGATGAATTCGCTGTCCTGACCCCGAGAGGTCGTCCCGGGCCGGAAGAGGTCCTGCGGCAGGCCCTGGAGCAACCGCTGCGGATTTCGGGCCTCGACATCCATCCAACTCTGTCCCTGGGGGCTGTTGAAATCCCCTCGGGCGAAGGCGCAGACGCCGCCGAGCTCCTGAGGCGGGCGGAATTGGCCGTCGAGACCGCAAAGGCGGAGGGCAGGGGGTCTGCCGTTTCCTACGGCCGGACCCTGGAGACGGACGGCCTGTCTCGCCTGGCCCTGGAGGGTGACCTGCGGGGCGCCATCGGTCGAGGCGAGCTGCGCCCGCACTACCAGCCGATCGTCAACCTCACCACGGGCGCCCTGTCGGGCTTCGAGGCCCTGGTGCGGTGGAACCACCCGCGTCGCGGCCTGCTCGCGCCGGACGCCTTCCTCGATCTCTGCGACGAGATGGGACTGATCAGCGAACTCGGGGCCTATATGCAGTGCGACGCCGCCGTGCAGCTGGCCCGCTGGCGACATGACCACTGGGCGGCCGGCGAGCTCACCGTCTCGGTCAACCTGTCGACTTCAGAGGTGTACCGTCCCGGCCTGGTCAACGACATCATCCGCATCCGCAAGGAAACCGGGCTTCCACCCGGCGCCCTGAAGCTGGAAGTCACCGAGAATGACGTGATGCGGGATCCTGATCAGGCTGCGATCATTCTCACCGCACTGAAGGAGGCCGGCGCAGGCCTTGCCCTTGATGACTTCGGCACAGGCTTCTCGTCCCTGAGCTACCTGGCCCGGCTGCCTTTCGACACCCTGAAGATCGACCGGTACTTCGTGCGCACCATGGCCACCAATGAAGGCTCGGCCAAGATCGTCTCCTCCGTGATCAAGCTGGGCCGTGACCTGTCGCTCGAAGTCGTCGCCGAAGGTGTTGAAAGCGCCCAGATCGCCCGCCGGCTTCGCGCCCTTGGATGCAATTACGGACAGGGCTACGGCTACGCCCCCGCCCTGTCGCCGCAGGAGGCCGAGGTCTACCTGAACGAATGCTACGTCGACGGGTCCGCCCCCCTTAAGCCCAGGGGTTGAGGCCTCAGGCCTCGCCGGCCTCAGCCGTGAGGAAGGACGGGTCGACCCCCAGCCGGCCCAGGGCCGCAGCCCACAGATCCTCCTCACGGACACCGAAGACCAGGGCTTCGTCCGCAGGGCAGGTCAGCCAGATGTTTCGCCGGATCTCGCCCTCCAGCTGTCCCGCCCCCCAGCCGGCATAGCCGAGGGCCAGGCGCGCGCGCCGGGGGCTTCCATCATTCCGGGAGATGGCCTCCAGCGCCTCCCGCGTCGGCGTACAGGCAAAGCCCGGCCCGGCCTCCATCGTGGCCCCGTCGCCGGACCGGTAGTCTGGCGTGTGAAGGACAAATCCCCGCTCGGGCTGCACGGGTCCCCCCAGCAGGACAGCCTCTTCCCGGCGGCTCTCCGGGCAGGCGATCGACAGCTTTTCCAGCACCGCGCCCAGGGCCAGGCCAGTGATCTTCCGGTTCAGGACCAGACCCATGGCGTGCTCGGCGTCGTGGGCGCAGACGAGGACGACAGCGCGCTCGAAGCGTGGGTCGCCAATCGCCGGAAGGGCGATCAGTACCTGGCCGGAAAGGTATTCCGCTGCATCCATCGGCAGATTTTCCGACGACCTTGGGGCGGTTTCAAGACGCCGGATCAAACTTCTCCATTGCAGGCCCGCGCCAAGGGCTTATCTCTGCCCTTCCCCCCAGAACAGAGCCCGGAGACAGGCCCATGACCCTCAAGGTCGGAGACACGCTTCCCGCCGCCAACCTCATTGCCGGCACCGCCGAGGGGCCCAAGCCCACCACGGTCGACGAGATCTTCAAGGGCCGCAAGGTGGCCTTCTTCGCCGTCCCTGGGGCCTTTACCCCCACCTGCTCCGCCCGGCACCTGCCCGGCTACAAGGACCTGGCCTCCGATCTCAAGGCCAAGGGCGTCGACGCCATCGTCTGCCTGTCCGTCAACGACGCCTTCGTCATGAAGGCCTGGGGCGAGAGCCAGGATGTGCTGGGCGCGATCGAGATGATCGCCGACCCGGCCGGCGACTTCACCAAGGCCGTGGACCTGACCATGGACGGGTCCAAGTTCGGCCTGGGCCTCCGCTCCCAGCGCTATTCCATGTACGTGGTGGATGGCGTGGTAAAGCAGCTCAACGTCGAGGCTGGCGGCGAGTTCAAGGTCTCCGCCGCCGACTATCTGCTGGCCCAGATCTGAGCCAGGCCTTGGGCCCCGTCCTCCAGGGCGGGGCTTGACCTGACCGCGCCCCCGGTCCGAAGTGTCGTCAGACAACAGACGGGGGAGGGCGACCATGCCTTATGTGGAAGGTTTCACGGTCCATGACGCGGACTCGCATGTCATGGAACTTCCGGGAGAGATCGACCGTTATGTCGACCCCGGACTCAGGACGGCCTTCTCGGAGGCGATCCGCAAGCCCAATGACCTGACGGGCTGGGCGGACAAGGCTCGCGCTCAGCACGACGATCCCGAGTTCCGGTCCGGCGACGAAGCCAACCTGCTGCTGCGCAAGAACTACCAGGCTCTCGGTGCCTTCCGGCGTCAGGACCGGCCCCACACCCTCGACCTGCTGGGCTTCGCCAGCCAGCTGGTCTTCACCACCCACGCCCTGGGCAATTATGGGCTTGAGGAGGCGGGCCGCGTGGACCTGGCCCTGGAAGGCGCCCGGGCCCACAACCGCATGATGGCCGACTTCTGCTCGGTCGACCGCCGGCTCCTGCCCACCGGCTATGTGCCCCTGGTGGACATCGAGGCGGCGCCGCGGATCGCCCGGGAGGCGATCGAGCTGGGATGCCGGGGCCTGATGATCCCCTCGCGCTGTCCCCCAGGCCACAGTCCCAGCCATGTGGGCCTGGATCCCCTCTGGGCCCTCATCCAGGAGGCCGGACTGCCGGTCCTCTTCCATGTGGGCGGCGAGGAAAAGATGAACCCCGCCTATTTCGAGAATGGCCTGCCGCGGGTCCTCGACTTCCATGGCGGGGCAGAGAACTTCACCGGCCTGTCCTTCATGACCATCCCGGTCGCCGTCTGGCAGACCCTGGCGGCCCTGGTCTTCGACGGCGTCTTCGACCGGTTCCCGCAGCTGAAGTTCGGCGCCATCGAGCTGGGGGCGTCCTGGCTCCCCAGCCTGATGAAGTTCATGGACTCCGGCGCGGCGGCCTTCGGCCGGGAGGAGCGGCTCCAGCGCCTGTCCGCCCGCCCGAGTGAGATCCTGCAGCGGCAGTTCCGCGTCACGCCCTATCCCCACGAGGACGTCGCCTGGATCATCGCCAACACCGGCGAGGAGGTCTGCATGTTCTCGTCCGACTTCCCCCATATCGAGGGCGGGCGGAACCCGTTGAAGCGGTTCGGGGAGTCGCTTGAGGGGGTGTCGGAGTCCGCCCGCCGGCGATTCTGGCGCGACAACTTCATCGACCTGATGGGCACCGGCCTGCCCGCCGACCTTCACGATATCCCGGCCCGTACCGCGGCCTGAGGTCGCCTCAGAACAGCCCGGGCAGACGGGCGATCAGCCAATAGGCCGACAGGCCGCCGATGGCCTAGGCCGGCGCAAGCCGCGCCACGGCCGGCCTGTCGAAGCCTGGGCGTTTGCGCCTCTGTCCAAGGCCGAAGATCACCAGACTGGCTGAGGCCATGAAGACCAGCTGGCTGATCCCGCCCTTGCTCAGCCGGGCCTGTACGAGGACGTCCTAGACCGGGAAGACCTTGTCATCCCGGGCCGCCTTGGCCAAAGGATGGCCATGGCCTCGGAGGCGGACCCAGGCCGCTCAAGTCTTGATCCCTCAGCTCCGGGACCGCCACCCGCGTCGAGGTTGCGGGGATGGCGACTCCGCCCGCCACTTGAATCCACACCCATTCGCCGCCAGAACAGCCGGCGTCATTGCTGACCAGGACAGGCCCGGGATGTTTGCGACCCTCCAGCGCGACCTGCGCTTCTATGCCGGGCTCGCCCGCACCCTGGGCCGGGTCCGCGGCATTACGCCCGACAGTCCGAGGCGGATCTGCGATGACCTGGAGGCTTCGGTCCGGAGATGGCCAGACCGCGAAGCCATCCGTTTCGAGGGTCGCAGCCTCAGCTATCGGGAGATGGATGGCCTGGCCAACCGCTTCGCCCGCTGGGCCCTGGAGTCCGGGCTCCGCCCGGGAGACCGCGTCGCCCTCTTCCTTCCCAACCGGATGGAGTACCTGCCGGCCTGGTACGGTCTGTCCAAGGTCGGGGTGGTCTCGGCCCTGGTCAACAACCAGCTGACCGGCCAGGCCCTGGCCCACTGCCTGAACCTCGCCAACGCCCAGGAGGTGATCGTCGATCCGGAAACCTCGCCGGCCCTTCAGGCGGTTCTGGGCAACCTCGAGAAAGGTCCACGCCTGTGGAGCCTCGAGGCGCCGCTTCCCGGCGAAGGCGACCTCACAGCCCTCCTTTCGGGTCCCGGCGAAGGCGACCTCACAGCCCTCCTTTCGGGACTTTCGGATGCGCCTCCGCCCGCCGCCTCCCGCGAGGGCCTCACCGCCCATGACACGGCGCTGTTGATCTATACCTCTGGTACGACGGGACTGCCCAAGGCGGCCCGGGTGACCCACGTGCGCGTCCAGCTCTACATGCGGGGCTTCGCAGGCGCGACCGGGGCCCGTCCTGACGACCGGATCTACGTGGCCCTGCCGCTGTACCATGCCACCGGCGGTCTCTGCGGCATGGGCGCCGCCCTCCTCAATGGCGCCTGCGTCGTTCTGCGAAGGCGCTTTTCGGCCACGCAGTTCTGGTCGGACATCCTGCAGGAGGACTGCACCCTGTTCGCCTACATCGGTGAGCTCTGCCGCTATCTCGCCAACCAGCCTCCGCACCCTGACGAGCGGGCGCATCGGCTGCGCCTGGCCTTCGGCAACGGCCTGCGTCCAGACGTCTGGGAAAAGGTCATCGGCCGGTTCGGCCTGCCCCGGGTCCTGGAGTTCTACGGCTCCACCGAGGGCAATGTGTCCATGTTCAACTTCGATGGGCGGCCGGGTGCCATCGGCCGGATTCCGGCTCCGCTCAAGGGCCGGTTCAATGCCCGGATCGTTCGCTTCGACTACGAGGTCGAGGCACCCCAGCGCGGAGCCGGTGGATTCTGCACCGAAGCGGCGCCCGGCGAGGCCGGGGAATGCCTGGGACGCATAGACGCCGCTGATCCCCGGGCCGAGTTCAGCGGCTACCTTGATAAAGCCGCCTCCGAGAAGAAGGTGCTGCGGGACGTCTTCGCCCCCGGTGACGCCTGGTTCCGCACGGGCGACCTCCTGCGTCAGGATGCAGACGGCTATGTCTATTTCGTCGACCGGGTCGGGGACACCTTTCGCTGGAAGGGGGAGAATGTCTCTACGGCGGAGGTGGCCCTTCGCCTCCAGGCCGTTCCTGGCGTGGTGGAGGCCAATGTCTATGGCGTCGAGGTCCCCGGCGCCGATGGCCGGGCCGGCATGGCGGCCCTGGTCACGGGCGAAGGCTTCGACCTTGGCAATCTGGCGGCGCGCATTGCCGCCGACCTGCCGGAGTATGCCCGCCCGGCCTTCATTCGACTGCAGCCCGAGATGGAGGTCACAGGCACCTTCAAGCAGCGGAAGGTCGAACTTGTGGCCGAAGGGTTTGATCCAGCGAAGGTCGCTCAGCCCCTGTTCCTCCGTGCAGCTGACGGCGGCTACCGCCCCCTCGACGCTGTCGCCTACGAGGGGATCCTCGGCGGCCGGATCCGCATCTGAACTTTGGAAAAGTGCTTTACATCACAAAGTAATTTGCTAGTATGGCTCCAACAGATGCAAGGAGCCTTCCATGACGGACGCCCAGACCAAGATCGCTGACGATCTCGCCTACCTGAAAACCCTGGCGGAGGAGGGGCGCGCCGCGCCGGTCCTCGCCGGTCCCTACATGGCCCTTGGCGGTGGCGTGTTCGGGATCACCAGCGTGGTCGCCTACGCCATCCAGACCCGCATCCTGCCCCTGCCAGCCCCCGCCCTCGGCGGGATCTGGCTGGCCAGCGGGCTTGTCTTTGCGCTTGCCCTGCCGCTCCTCAACCGCAGGACCCTCACCCATCCCGGCGGTGCCAGCAACCTCAACGAGACCATCGGTACGGTCTGGACCCAAGCCGGGATCACGATCTCGGTCCTCTTCGTCGCCTTGATCGTGGCGGGCTACCGGACTGCGGACTGGGGGGTCTTCAATGTCTTCCCGTCCATCACCCTGGCGCTCTATGGGCTCTGCTGGATGGCGGCCGCCCATATCGGCCGGACGGGGTGGCTACGCCGGGTCGGGGTCGGCAGCTTCATTGCGTCGGTCGCCATGGCGACGGTGGCGGGCGGACCCTTGCTCTGGCTCGCCTATGCCATCGCCCTCTTCGCCCTGGCCCTTGCGCCCGGCCTTCTCCTGATGCGCCAGGAAGGTCGACCGTGACCCCGGAGTTCGACATCGAGCGCATAGACGAGGTGATCCATGGCCGTGTCCGGCTGGGGATCATGGCCTACCTCGCGGGCGCCGGGGCGGCGGACTTCGGGGAACTGAAGACCCGGCTGTCCGCCACCGACGGGAACCTTTCTGTCCATCTGCGCAAGCTGGAGGAGGCGGGCTATGTGGAGATCCTCAAGGCCTTTGCCGGTCGCCGTCCCCTGACCACGGTCGCGATCACGGACTCCGGCCGCACCGCCTTCGCCGCCTATCTGGAGGCGCTCAGAAGTCTCCTCCCGCCGACCTGACCTGTGCTCCCGCCCCCGGGGTCCCCAGAGGGGCGGGAGTCGACTATACCGGAGACATGTCCGCGGACTCCGAAACCCCAGCCCAGGTCGAAGGTGCGCCCCTTTCCGGGGCCAACCTGATCCGCGACCAGGTCCGGCGCCTGCCCGATGCGCCGGGGGTCTACCGGATGATCGGGGAAGGGGACGAGGTCCTCTATGTCGGCAAGGCCCGCTCC
>CAIZKE010000054.1 GCA_903933475.1 uncultured Alphaproteobacteria bacterium
CAATGCCTGGGAGCTGGAACGCCTCTCGGGGATTCGGATTGCCGACGCCGCCGGGGCCCTCGCCGCCGCCCGCAGCCTGGGCCGGCCGGTCCTGGTCTCTTCGGTCCCGGCAGGGTCGAAGACCGGCGTTCTCTGGGCCAATGCGACGGACGCCTGGCTGGCAACCCACCCGCGCCTTGAGCGGGTGCCGAAGGGAACAGGCGACCTCCTGGCTGCCCTCTTCGCCGCCGGCCTGGTTGAGGGCGGCGATCCCCAGGCGGTGCTGGGATCCTCGGTGGGGACGCTGGCGGCCCGCCTGGAGATGGGCCCCGAAGACCTGCTCGACGACGCGCCCGCGACGGTCGCGCCCGGCGACATCCGGGACGCTCCGGTGACGGTGCAGAGACTCTAGCCCCCCTGTTTCAGGTCCTTGGCGGCCTTGTTCAGATCCGGGGCGTTGGGCGAGCGCATGGCCACGCCCGCCTCCATGCCGGCCTTCAGGGCCGCCGCGGCGCCCTCGTGCGACATGATCTTGCTCATCACCGCCTGGCCGGCGCGGTCGAACCACTCGCGGTTCTCGATCACGAAGGCCCGGGAGTCCCGGTAGCCGTCCAGGAGACCGTTGATCTCGGGGATCACGTAACGCCCGACCAGGTCCCAACTGCGCAGGGTATTCTCGCGGTTGGCCCAGTCATGGACGAAGCCCAGGACCACACCGAAGCCGCCGGCATTGGCCTGAAGCTTGCGAATGGCCGCGATGAGGTCGTCCGGCGTGCCGATGACGGCGGATGCGCCCTCGACGTCCACGGTCTGCTCGAGGGCCTGCTCGGGGCTGATGAAGGGCACGGCACCGGGACGCATCAGGGTGCCGACCTGGTACTCGTTGTGCCAGTGCATCAGGCCCTTGGCCGCCTGGGCCCGGGCTTCCTCGCGGGTCTCGGCGATGTGCCAGGACATGAGCACCCGCCAGTTCTTCCGGTCGATCACCTTGCCCGACTTGGCGGCGGCCTGTTCGGCGAAGCCCCACTGGGTGGGCAGGGCCGCCAGGCCCGCCTCGGAGTTGGAGCCTATGGACAGGACGCCCATGCCGTATTTGCCGGCCAGGGTCATGCCTGAGGGACTGATGGAGGAGGCGGCCACCATTTCCATCTCTTCCTGGAGGGGCAGGAGCTGGAGCCGGGCGTCGCGCAGGGTGAACCACTCGCTCTCGTGGGTGACGCGCTCGCCGGCGAGCAGGCGCCGAATCACCCCGATGGCCTCGTCCTGCCGGTCGCGCTGGGTCATGGGGTCGATCCCCAGGGTGTGGGCATCGGAGGGCAGGGCGCCGGGCCCGGTGCCAAGGATGGCCCGACCGCCGGTCATGTAGTCCAGCTGAACCATGCGCTGGGCGACATGGAAGGGATGGTGGTAGGGCAGGGAGATCACCCCTGTGCCCAGCCGGATCCGGCCGGTGTGCTCGCCGACAGCGGCGAGGAAGAGTTCGGGGGAGGCGATCATCTCCCAGCCGGTGGAGTGATGCTCGCCCACCCAGAATTCGTCGAAACCCAGTTCCTCGAGCCGTACGGCGAACCGGATGTCATTCCGGAACTGGAGCCTGGGATGCTCGCCGATGGGATGGTGGGGCGCCAGGAAGGCGCCAAACTTCGTGCGGGCCATGGATGTCCTCCGGAACTGTCGTGTCCTCGCCGCCGTCCTGCAGACCGGCGGTCCTTATCCAACACCGATAGAGGCGGATGCAGGATACGCAAGCGCCGGTCAGGCGCCGAGGCTCCGGGTCCGCCGCCAGAGGCCGTAGATGTAGGTCGCCGCCCCGGCCCAGATGAAGGCGAAGGACACCCCGCGCAGGGCGGTGAAAGGCTCGCCCTGGGCCAGGCCGATGCTGAAGCCGATGGTGGGACCAATGAACTGCAGGAAGCCCATGGCCGACAGGGGCATGCGCCGGGCAGCCCAGGAAAAGAGGACCAGGGGAATGGCGGTGATCGGTCCCGCCGCCAGAAGCCAGGCTGCCGCAGCCGGAGAGTCGTCCACATGCCCCTGCCCGGTCAGGGCCAGGTGGGCCATCCAGAGTGCGCCGGGGACCGCCAGGAAGAGGCACTCGACGAAAAGGCCGGTCTGGGCGTCGGCCTGCACCTGCTTGCGCACGATCCCATAGGCGCCGAAGGTCAGGGCCAGGATCACCGCCATCCAGGGAAAATGACCCAGGGCGAGGCCCTGAAGGGCGACCCCGATCCCAGCCAGGACAATGGCGCCGAGGCCCAGGACATCGAAGCGCTCGCGGAAGATCAGGGCGCCCGCCGCCATGTTCAGCAGAGGCGTCAGGTAGTAGCCGAGGCTGCTCTCCAGCACCCGGCCGGCGTTGACCCCCCAGACATAGAGGGCCCAGTTGGCGCCGATCAGGAGTGCAGACAGGGCGAGCATCCCCAGAAGCCGGGGAGAACGCAGGACCGCCGCCACCTGGGCGCCCTGGCGGGCGAGGACGACAAAAACCCAGGCGGCCAGGGTTCCCCAGACCGCCCGGTGAGCGAGAATTTCCCAGGAATCGGCACCCAGCCGGCCCATGGCCTGGAAGAAGAGGGGCGCAAACCCCCAGATCAGGTAGCACAGGACACCGGCGCCGACGGCGGCGCGCGATGAGGCGTCAGCCGGTGAGGCGGGCCCCCCGGCCACCCGTCAGCGGTCGCCGATCAGGCCGCGCTCGGCGAGGAGCTGGGCGATCTGGACGGCGTTGAGGGCGGCACCCTTGCGCAGGTTGTCGGCCACGACCCAGAGATTCAGGCCATGCTCCACCGTCGGATCCCGGCGGATTCGGCTGACGAAGACCGGGAACTCGCCCTGGACCTCCTTGGGGGTCATGTAGCCCTTGTCATGGCGCTGATCGATGACGATGAGGCCGGGGCTGTTGCGCAGGAGGTCGCGCGCCTCGTCCTCGTCCAGGGGCTCGTGGAACTCGATGTTCACGGACTCCGAATGTCCGACCATGACCGGTACCCGCACGCAGGTGACCGTGAGGGCGATCTCGGGGTCCATCATCTTGTGGGTCTCCCTCCACATCTTCTCCTCCTCGTCGGTGTAGCCGTCGTCGTTGAAGGCACCGATGAAGGGGATGACGTTGAAGGCGATCTGCTTGGGGAACTTCTTGGGCTCCGACGGGCCGAGGACGAAGATGCCCTTGGTCTGGTCCCAGAGCTCGTCCATGCCCTCCTTGCCCGCGCCGGAGACCGACTGGTAGGTCGAGACCACCACCCGCTTGATCCGGGCCCGGTCGTGCAGGGGCTTGAGGGCCACCACCAGCTGGGCGGTGGAGCAGTTCGGGTTGGCAATGATGTTCTTGCGGTCCGCCCACTCGACGTCGTCGGGGTTCACCTCGGGCACGACGAGGGGCACGTCCGGGTCCATCCGCCAGGCCGAGGAATTGTCGATGACGATGGGGCCGGCGGCACCGATCTTCGGCGCCCATTCCTTGGAAAAGGTGCCAGATACGCTCATCAGCACCAGGTCCACCGTGGAGAAGTCGAACTGCTCGACGTCCTTGCACTTCAGGATCCGGTCGCCGAAGGAGACTTCGACGCCAATGGATTTACGGCTGGCGATCGCGTGAATTGCATCCACGGGGAATTCGACTTCCTCAAGGATGTTCAGCATTTCGCGGCCCACATTACCCGTGGCCCCGACGACGGCGACGCGATAGCCCACCTTTGTCTCTCCTTTACAGAACGGACGGTCCCCCTACGCCCGGCGCGCCCGGGGCGCAAGGCGAGGGCCTTTGCTGCGTTGCGGAAACTTCACTGGAATCCCATCTGTCCAGGACTAGAAGAGGCACTCGGAGCCCCGAACCGAACCCTGCGAAAGGCCGCTGCATGACGCACCTGGAGCCGACGCGACGCACCCTTCTGGCCGCCGGCGCCCTGCTTGCGGTGCCCGCGCCCCTCCTCGCCGCCACGCCCGCGAACCGGCGGCTGGTCTTCTCTGTCCTGCGCAATGGCGAGCAGATCGGCGAACACCGCATGACCTTCACCGGCGACGACGTCTCGCCGACCGTCTCCACAGAGGTCGCCATGACCGTGAAGCTTGGCGGGGTGACGGTCTACCGTTACCGCCACACAGCGCGGGAGGTCTGGGCGGACGGGCGCTTCGAGAGCCTGGAGTCCGTGACCGACGCCACCGCCGGCGACCGGAAGGTCTCGGCCCGGCGCACGCCCTCCGGCGTCCTCATCCGCACCGGCCGACGCGAGGTGCTGGCACCAGCCGGGACCTCGCCCCTCACCCACTGGAATTCCAAGGTCCTGACCGGGCGCCTGTTCAATCCCCAGGAAGGGGACATGGTCCGCATCACGGCCACGCAGAAAGGCCTGCGACCCGTGACCCTGGCGGACGGGCGGACGGTGGAGGCCCAGGTCTGGGCCCTTCGCGGCGAGGCCGACATCGACAACTGGTATGACCGGGCCGGCGTCTGGACCGGGCTGAAGGGCCGCCTCCCGGACGGATCGACCCTGGAATACCGGCGCGCCTGACGGCTCAGAGGGCGGCGAGGACCGCGTCGCCCATCTGCACGGTGGTCAGGCTTCCGCCAAGGTCCCGGGTGCGGGCGCCGCCGTCCAGGGCCCGGACCACAGCGGCCAGTATGCGGTCAGCGGCCTCGGGGCGTCCGAGGGACCAGCGGAAGGCCATTTCCAGAGACAGTATGGAGGCCAGGGGATTGGCGATGCCCTGGCCGGCGATGTCCGGCGCCGAGCCGTGGATGGGTTCGTAGAGACCGGGCCGGCCGGCGTCGCCCAGGGCCGCCGAGGGCAGCATCCCCAGGGAGCCCGTCAGCTGGGCGGCGGCGTCGGACAGGATGTCTCCGAACAGGTTGTCGGTGACCAGGACGTCGAACTGGCGGGGGTCGCGAACGATCTGCATGGCGGCGTTGTCGGCCAGGATGTGCTCGAGGCGGACGTCCGGGAACTCCCGGGCGTGGAGGTCGGTCACGACCTGGCGCCAGAGCAGGCCGGAATCCATGACGTTCGACTTCTCGGCCGAATGGACGAGGTTGCGACGGCCCCGGGCCAGCTGGAAGGCCACCCGCGCCACCCGCTCGATCTCGGCGGTGGTGTAGACCTGGGTGTCGACGGCCCGCTTCCCGCCACCGGGCAGGTCCTCGATGAACCTTGGCGTCCCGAAGTAGATACCGCCCGTCAGTTCACGGACGATCATGAAGTCCAGCCCTTCCACCAGGTGGCGCTTGAGACTGGAGGCATCGGCCAGGGCCGGGAAGCAGAGGGCGGGCCGGAGGTTGGCGTAGACCTCCATGCCGGCCCGCAGGTTCAGGAGCCCCGCCTCGGGCCGCCGGTCGCGGGGGGCGCCGGCCCACTGGGGGCCACCGACGGCGCCCATCAGCACGGCCCGGGCGGCCTTGGCGGCGGCCAGGGTCTCGTCGGTCAGGGGCGTCCCATGAACATCGAAGCTACAGCCGCCGAACAGGGCCTCTGCGATGGACAGGTCCGGCGCAACCGCCTCGGCGACCCGGCGGGCCTGGGCAGTGACTTCGGGGCCTATGCCGTCGCCCGGCAGGAGAAGGAGGTCGGTCATTCGGAAACTCTTCGGGGGAATTTGGGGGGCGGGGATCAGCCAGCGCGTTCGAGCCAGGGATGGGTCAGGGTGCGGCCCGCCTCCCAGGCGTCGATGTCGGCGGCGGCAGAAAGGGTCTCGCCGATGGCGTCGAGGCCGTTCAGCATCTTGGTCTTGCGGGACGGATCGATCTCGAAAGCGAAGACCTTGCCGGAGGGCGAGGTCACGGTCTGGGCCTCCAGGTCGACGCTGACCATGTGGTTGCCGCCGAGGCACTCGCCCGTCAGGGCCTGGACCTCGTCGGGCTTCAGCACCACCGGCAGGAGGCCGTTCTGGAAGCAGTTGGTATAGAAGATGTCGGCGAAGGACGAGGCGATGACGCAGGTTATGCCGAAGTCCATCAGGGCCCAGGGGGCGTGCTCGCGGCTGGAACCACAGCCGAAGTTGTCGCCGGTGACCAGGACGCCGGCGCCGGCGTATTCGGGTCGGTTGAGCACGAAGTCCGGGCGCGGCCCCCCGTCGCCGTCGAAGCGCAGGTCATAGAACAGCCCCCGGGACAGGCCCTCGCGCTCCACGGTCTTGAGGAACTGCTTGGGGATGATCTGGTCGGTGTCGATATTGGCCATGGGCAGGGGGGCGGCCCGGGCGTCCAGTCTGGTGAAGGCTTTCATCCGTCCGCTCCGGCCCCTGAGGCGTTCTGTTGCAGCACCACGGTGGGCGAGAAGGGCACACCCTCGCGGAGGGTGAAGATGCGGGTCCCGGGCTTTCGGCCGTTGCGGACATCCGAGACGTTGAAGCCGAGGCCGGAAAGCCGGCCCTGGACAGCGTCGGCGTCGGCGGCGCCCCAGGCCAGGCCGTTGAACGCATCGGGCTGGTCCGTCGTTTCGGTCTCTCCGAGCCTCAGGACGACCTCCATGACGAGGCCCCCGCAGGCGAAGAACATCTGCCGGGCACCCCAGGCGGGATTGGAGCGGTCGAGCCGCAGGTCGAGGCCGAGCCGCGCGCCCCACAGGGCCAGGGCCCGGTCCCCGGAGCGGGCATTGATGACGACATGGTCCAGGGCGCTGACGGCGGAGGCCTCGGACACCGCGGGCGCCGACAGGGCGGGCCCTTCGCCGGACACGAGGGCCAGGTTGAGGCCGCCCGCCCCGGCGGGATCGAGGCGGACCAGACGGCGGTCGCCGAAGGTCGTCTCCTCGCCCAGGGCGGGCAGGCCCCGCCGGCCGACCAGGCGCACGGCGGCGTCGAGGTCGCCGACCTTCAGGACAATGAGTTCACCGGGGTCGTCCTCGCGACGGGCCCGCAGGCACAGGGCGGTGTTGGCCAGAACGAAGACGCTGGCGGGGACCCCATCGACCAGGCCCTCCCAGGCTGGCTCCCGGCCCAGGAAGACGCCGTAGCGGGCGGCGGCGTCCTCCACGTCGTCCACCGGGACGACCACATGGTCCAGGCCGAGGATCACCGCAGGTAGTCCCGGACGTCGGCGATGTGGCCGGCGAGGGCGGCAGCGGCGGCCATGGCCGGGCTCATCAGGTGGGTGCGTCCCCCCCGGCCCTGGCGGCCCTCGAAGTTACGGTTGGAGGTGGAGGCGCAGCGCTCGCCGGGCGCCAGTCGGTCGGGGTTCATGCCCAGGCACATGGAGCAGCCCGGCTCGCGCCAGTCGAAGCCGGCGGCGCGGAAGACCTCGTCCAGCCCCTCTTCCTCGGCCTGGGCCTTCACGAGGCCAGAGCCCGGGACGACCATGGCCCGCACGCCGGGCGCCACCGCGCGGCCCCGCACGATGTCGGCGGCGGTACGGAGGTCCTCGATCCGGCTGTTGGTGCAGGAACCGATGAAGACAACGTCGACCTTGGCCGAGGCGATGGCCTGTCCAGCTTCCAGGCCCATGTACTCGAGGGCCCGGACAACGGCGGCCCGTTTGTCCGGGCTGGGGAAGGCCTCGGGCGAGGGCGCGACGCCGGTTACCGGGATCACATCCTCAGGGCTGGTGCCCCAGGTGACCAGGGGGGCGATGGCCGAGGCATCAATCCGGACCTCCCGGTCGAAGACGGCGTCGGGATCGGAGAACAGGGCCTTCCAGCTGGCCAGGGCGATGTCCCAGGCGCCGCCCTTGGGCGCCGAGGGACGGCCTCGCAGATAGTCAAAGGTGGTCTCGTCCGGCGCCACCAGCCCCGCCCGGGCGCCGCCCTCGATGGTCAGGTTACAGAGGGTCATTCGGCCCTCCATGGACAGGGCGCGGACGGCGTCGCCCGCGTACTCGATGACATAGCCCGTGCCGCCCGCCGTACCGATCTCACCGATCACGGCAAGCGCGAAGTCCTTGGCACCGACGCCGGGGGCGGGGGTCCCCTGGATCACCACCCGCAGGTTCCTGGCCTTCTTCTGGCGCAGGGTCTGGGTAGCCAGGACATGCTCGACCTCAGAGGTGCCGATGCCGTGCGCCAGGGCCCCGAAGGCGCCGTGGGTAGAGGTGTGGGAGTCCCCGCAGACGATGGTCATGCCCGGCTGGGTGCGGCCCTGCTCGGGGCCG
>CAIZKE010000055.1 GCA_903933475.1 uncultured Alphaproteobacteria bacterium
CCGAGGGCGCCCGGGTCGCCCGGGGCGATGTCCTGGTGGTCATAGAGGCGATGAAGATGGAACACGGCCTGACCGCGCCCTTCGATGGCGTGGTCGAGGGCCTGTCGGCCGCCGTGGGCGACCAGGTCCGGGAGGGCGAGGCCCTGGCGCGGGTGCGGAGCGAGGCGCCGTGACCCTGCACATGATCCGGCTCTGCGTCGGCTGCGACACCATCGATGACCTGGTGGCCTGGCACGGGAACAGCCCCGATCCCTGGCCCCTGCACACCCGGATGGCGCCCAAGCGTGTGGACGAACTGCTGGATGGGGGGTCGCTCTACCGGATCTTCCGGGGGCTGATCCTCTGCCGTCAACGCATCCTGTCCATCGCCCGGGTGGAGGCGGGCGGGGAGAGTCACTGCCGGATCGACCTGGAGCCGCAGATCCTTCGCGTGGCGCCGACGCCCCGTCGGGCCTTCCAGGGCTGGCGTTACCTCGATCCCGCCGACGCGCCTCCCGATCTCGACGAGGCCGGCGGGGAGGGGATTCCGGACGATCTCGCCCGTCGCCTGCGTGAGGCGGGTGCCTGGTAGGATGGATAGGACCGCCCGGTTGTCGGTGACCCGCGTCTATCCATCCACAGGCGATCCGAGCCTTCGCGTTGACGGCGCCAAGGGTGGATGACCACGCTGTGGCCGTCGGGAATCGGTTCCGTCAGATCCGGTTTCGACAAGTGGGAACCGGTTATCGGATCCAAACAGGATCCAACGTTTTGGACTTGGAGCCCGTTTTGCCCCTTCAGATGTTCCTTCTGAAGGGAACCGGCTCTAGCGGAGAGGTCTGATGGCTGACGTCATCGTCGTTGGAAACGAAAAGGGCGGCGCGGGGAAGTCCACCCTCGCCATCCACCTCATGACCGCTCTGCTGCACCAAGGTGTACGTGTCGGGGTCCTCGACCTGGACGTGCGCCAGCAGTCCCTGGCCCACTTCGTCGACAGCCGCAGGGCCTGGCTCCACGCCAATGCCGCTGAGGCGCCCATGCCGGAAATCGAGCTGATCGAGTCCGCCATCTCCAGAGCCTCCGAGGATGAAGCCCGCGCCCGGCTGGCGGCGGCCTTCGAAGCCCTGTCCGGTTGCGATCTGATCCTCGTCGACACCCCCGGTGCTGACACCCTGCTGAGCCGCGAGGCCCACGCCCGGGCGGACCTGATCGTCACGCCGATGAACGACAGCTTCGTGGATTTCGACACCCTGGGCGTCGTCGATCCCGTCACCCTCGAGCTCAAGCGTCCGAGCCTCTATTCCGAGACCGTCTGGAACAGCCGCAAGGACCGGGCTGCCGCCTCGGGCCGCTCGATTGACTGGGTCGTCCTGCGCAACCGCCTGGCCCCCGCCGACGCCCGAAACCGCCGCCGGGTGGACGAGCGCGTCCAGGCCCTGTCTCGCCGGGCGGGTTTCCGCGTCGGTCCCGGCCTACGCGACCGGGTCATCTATCGCGAACTCTTCCCCTTTGGCCTCACCATCGCTGACCTGTCCCCGTCCATCCGCCCGGTATCCATGAGCCTCCAGCACGTGGCGGCCCGGCAGGAACTGCGGGACCTGCTGGGCTTCCTCGGCCTGTCCGGCGAAGGTGCCCAGCTGGCCGCCCAGTAATGAGCTGGATCCTCATGGGACTGGCGGTCCTGGCCCTCCTGGCCTGGGCTGGAACGACAGGCTCGCCGACCGGCCGCCGTGCCTTGCGCCTCCTGGTCCCCGCCATCGCCCTGGCGGCCGTGGTCGCGGGTGTCTTCAGCCTGCTGAGGGGCACCTGGCCCGTCGGCCTGCTCCTGGTTGTCGCCGGCATGGCCATGGCCGCCTTCGCCCGTATCCCGCCGCTCCGAGCGCCCTCCCCGCCGCCTGGCGCGACCCCCGACAGCGTAACCCTCGCCGCCGCCCGTTCGGTGCTTGGGGTCGGCCCGGAAGCCAGTCGTGACGAGATCCTCGCCGCCCACGCCCGGCTGATCCGCCGGATCCATCCCGACGCCGGGGGTACGGATGGCCTGGCCGCTCACCTGAATGCGGCCAGGGACCGGCTGCTGGAGGGCTGAGGCCCCGGGGCATCCTGCGGCCCTCCCCGACAATCACGAGACAGGTTTGAAGCTTCCGGTGTAGGGTCAAGGCTATCGGGCCTGGCCCCGGCCAACTGAAACCACTGCGAGCGTGTCGTGAAGCCTTCGGCAGACCCCGAACAGGAGCCCGTCTCCGCCCGAATTCGCGCCCGCATCAAGAAGGCCCGGAAGCGGTTTTTCGCCAATGACAACATCTCCGCCTACATCCGTGAGGGGGAAATGAATGACCTGCTCGCCGAAGTGGAGGGCAAGTTCCGCGAGGTGCTGAAAAGCCTGGTGATCGACACCGAGGCTGACCACAACACCCAGGACACCGCCAAGCGTGTCGCCAAGATGTACGTCACCGAGGTCTTCCGCGGCCGCTACACCGAGGTCCCGCCGGTGACGGAGTTCCCGAACGCCACCTCCCTGAACGAGCTGATGATCGTTGGCCCGATCACCGTGCGCAGCGCCTGCAGCCACCACTTCTGCCCGATCATGGGGCGGCTCTGGATCGGGATCATGCCGAACGAGCACTCCAACCTCATTGGCCTGTCCAAGTACTCCCGCCTGGCGGAATGGATCATGTCCCGGCCCCAGATCCAGGAAGAGGCCATATCCCAATTGGCGGCCCTCCTGATGGAGAAGGTCCGTCCCGACGGTCTGGCGGTGGTGATGGAGGCCGATCACTTCTGCATGCACTGGCGCGGGGTGAAGGACACCGAGACAATGATGATCAACTCGGTCATGCGCGGCTCGTTCCTCAAGGACCACACCCTGCGGGCCGAATTCCTCTCCCTCATCAAGACAAGGACCTGACCGTCATGCTCGTGCGCTGCCTCTATGCCAGCCGCCCCGTCGATCCCATGAACGGCGCCCTGCTCGACGGCATCCTCGAACAGTCTCGGCGGAACAATCCGCGGCAGGGTATCACCGGAATCCTGTGCGTAGCCGATGACCTCTACATCCAGCTTCTGGAAGGCGGGCGCGACGAGGTCTGCGAGATCTTCAACGCCATCGTCCGGGACGACCGGCACCGACAGGTCCGGATCTTGTCCTACGAGGAGATTTCCGAGCGGCGCTTCGGCAACTGGAGCATGGGGCATGTTTCCATCCCGCGGGTGAACCCCTCCCTCCTGTTGAAGTACTTCAAGCGGGCGGATCTGGATCCCTTCCAGGGGCCCGGCCAGGCCACCCTGTCCCTGCTCGGTGAGCTGGTCGCCACGGCGGCGATCGTCACCCGCGGCGACTAGGGGACTTCGGGCCTTTCGCTCGCCCTCAGGCGGACGGGGGCAGGACCATGCAGGGCTCGCCGCGGCTCTTCAGGGCCTTGCAGGCCGCCCGGGCCGAGGTCTCGGAATATCCCGTGAACCGGGTCCGCCATTTCGAGCCGGCCCGCTCTGCGCGTCCGCCCGAGGCGAAGTGAGATGGCGCAAGCTTGCGCACCCGCGAGGCCTGTTCCCGGGCCATATCCTGAGTCTTGAAGGCGCCGACCTGCACCGACCAACGGCCGGGTTCTGCGCGGGCCTTCTGGCGCAGGCCGGTCTCCTGCGGATCGACGATCTCGAACTGGGAGAGGTTCCGGGGCGTCGGGGCGCTGGTCAGGACCACACGATCCGGGGCCGTACCCTGAGGCCCAGCCGGGTAAGGATCCGCTGGCCGCGCCTGGGCGTAGAGCACGGCGGGCGCAGGCTCAGCCTCGAAACTGGACTGTGCGAACTGGACCCGCTCACCGCGGTCGCGGCGGGCTGCCAGCTCGAAACCGGTCAGCATCAAATTCTGGACCTTGGCGTTCCGGCGCGCGTTCGAGGGGCCGCCCAGCACGACGGCGATCAGGCGGCGGTCGCCGCGCACTGCCGAGCCGGCGAGGTTGTAGCCCGAAGCGTTCGTGAAGCCCGTCTTGAGGCCGTCGACCCCCGGCATGGCCCAGAGGAGACCATTATGGTTGTTCATCTTCTGTCCCCTGAAGGTGAAGGACTGCTGGCTGAACAGGGCGTAGTTCTGCGGAAAGTCGCGCAGCACGGCGCGTGAAAGGATGGCGAGGTCCCGGGCGGTGCTGACCTGTCGGCTGTCAGGCAGGCCTGAGGCGTTCACGAAATGGGTGTTGACCATGCCCAGTTCGCGAGCCCTGAGGGTCATCATGGCGGCGAACCGGCGCTCGCTTCCTTCGCCCAGCTTTTCAGCAAGCGCGACCGACACGTCATTCGCAGACTTGATCGCAAGGGCCTGGATCGCCTCGGAGACCGTCAGGCTCGCGCCCGCCGGAAGGCCCAGCTTGGTCGGGCTCTGGGCCGCTGCCCGCGCTGAGATGAAGACCGGATCGTTCAGGGATACCCTGCCCGAGGCCAGGGCCTCAAACGTCAGGTAGAGGGTCATCACCTTGGTCACCGAGGCCGGGTACCTGAGGCTGTCCGCCCGCCGCGAGAACAGGACCTCCCCGGTCTCGGCGTCGACCACGACGGCGGCGTAGCGCATTTCCGGGAAGGGCGTCGTGGGAGCCGCTGCGGCCGGATCCGCCGGCGCCAGGGCCGAGATCCCGGCGAGGGTCGCCAGGGCCAGCCCAAGGAAATGGCGAGCGAACTGACGGGCGGGGCGACGTCTGGCGGCTGTCGGCAAGGCGGGCGTCCCTGGCGTCTCCGGCGTGGCCGGCGGGTTCAGGATGAGTGGCCATACTAACCGCCGCTGCGTTGCGGGAAAGTAAATTCCGTCTGAAGGCCCTTCACAGCCTGTTTATGTTGCACCGCACAATCTGCTTGACTGCTGCAGTGCAACATGAGAAATCGCGACCCAGAACGAACTGCATGTCTGCAGGTCCACATTCACAGGAGCGCCATCATGGCCGTCGCCAAGACCACCGCCGACAAGATTGCCAACGTCGGCAACGAAGCCCTCCACGACGCCATGGAAAAGGGCATGTCCGGCCTCAACGACATGACTTCCCATTCCCGCAAGAACCTCGAGGCCGTGATCGCCTCAGTGACCGCCGCCGCCAAGGGCGCGGAAGCCCTGGGCTCCGACACCCTCGCCTTCTCCAAGGCCGCCATGGAGCGCCAGACCGCCGCCGTCCAGTCCCTGGCCAGCGTCCGTAGCCTCCAGGACCTGGTGGAGGTCCAGACCGACCTCGCCAAGACCCACGCCGAGGCCTATGTCGCCCAGATGGGCAAGACCACGGCGCTGATGACCTCCCTGTTCCGCGACGCCTTCCAGCCCTTCAACGCCCGCATGACGGCCGCCGTCGAGAGCGTTCAGTCGGCCCGCTGATGCCGGGGCCTCCGGGCCTTCCGAAACCAAGAGCGGCGCGGTTCCCTCCCGGGGGCCGCGCCGCTTTCGTTTGACTTGCTGCCGCGCCCTGTGGGAGTCCGACCGCCATGCTCCCTACCCTCAGGCAACTCCAGTATCTGAAGCTCCTCGTGGATCATGGTGGCTTTGGAAAGGCGGCTGAGGCCGCCCATGTCACCCAGCCGACTCTGTCGGCCGGGATCCAGGAACTGGAGAAGATCCTCGGCGCTCCCGTGGTCGACCGGGCGCGGTCGGGACTGATCCTCACCGCCGTCGGGGAGGCTTCCCTGGCCAAGGCCCGAATCATCCTCAACGAGGCCGAGGAGCTTGTCCAGGCTGCCCGCAGCTCCGGACAGCCGCTGACCGGCCGGTTCCGGCTGGGGGTGATCCCGACCGTCGCGCCCTTCCTCCTGCCCAGGGCTCTCCCGCTGCTCAAGGCCCGGTTTCCTCAGCTACGCCTCTATCTGCGCGAGGACCTGACCCAGAGGCTGATCGCGGCCCTGAAGGCCGGTGCCCTCGACGCCGCCCTCATCGCCCTGCCTTTCGACATGACGGGCCTGGACTACGCCCATGTGGCCGATGACGAGATCCTCGCCGCTCTGCCGGCGGGGCATCGTCTGACCGGCCAGGCCCGGACGCGGCCGTCTGAGCTTGAGGATGAGGACCTGATCCTGCTGGAGGACGGTCATTGCCTGACGGACCACGCCCTCGCGGCCTGCGGACTGCGGCCACCGCGGAACGGTGAGGCCAGCGCCAGCTTCGCCGCCACCTCCCTACCGACCCTGGTCCAGATGGTGGGGTCCGGCCTCGGGGTCACCTTCCTGCCGGCCATGGCGGTGGAGGCAGGCGTCACAGACGGGACGACCATCGAGATCCGCCCCCTCCAGGCCGACCGTCCAACCCGCGAGATCGTTGTCGCCTGGCGGTCAGGGTCTATCCGTGGTGCCGAAGGCCACCTCCTCGCGGAGTCGCTGCGCGAGGCTTGATCAGTCCATCAGGCGGCGGGCGAGGTAGACGTAGTGCCGCGCCCAGCGCCGGGCATTCAGCTCTGGGTCCGAATCGTTGGAGTGCCCGCCCAGGGTCTGCTCGTAGTAGAGGTAGGGAACCCCGAGGGCCTCGAGCCGCGCCGCGAACTTTCGGGCGTGCCCCGGATGCACCCGGTCATCCCGCGTGTTGGTGGTGATGTAGGCCTCGGGGTAGGCCATGCCGGGCCGCAGGTTCTGGTAGCCCGAGTACCGGGAGATGAAGGCGGCGTCGGCCGGGACGTCGGGATCGCCGTACTCCCCCACCCAGGAGGCTCCCGCCGACAGCTTGTGATAGCGCAGCATGTCGACGAGGGGGCTCTCGACCACCACGGCATTCCAAAGTTCAGGGTGCTGGGTCATGGAAACGGTCGTCAGGACCCCGCCATTGGAGCGTCCGTAGATGCCCAGCCGGCGGGGCGAGGTCAGGCCCCTGGCGGTCAGGTCGCGGGCGACGGCGGCGAAGTCGTCGAACGCCAGCTGACGCTTCTCACGCATCACCGACTGGTGCCAGGCGGGGCCGAACTCGCCGCCGCCGCGGATATTGGCGATGACGTAGGCGCCGCCGCGCGCCAGCCACAGCCTGCCCATTTCCGGAAGGTAGATCGGCGGCTTGGCGATCTCGAAACCGCCATATCCGTACATAAGGGTCGGCGTTGAGCCATCCTTGCGGGCGCCCTTTGGCGAGACCACGAAATAGGGAATCCGGACGCCGTCGCTCGATGTGGCCCAATACTGGGCGACCTGGGCGCCGTCAGCTGGGAACCGGGGCGGAAGCGAGGCGATCCGCGCCGTCTCCCCGGTCGCTGCATCGACCCGCCGGTGGCAACAACTAATACAGGATCCAACTGAACTGGACATCTTATCCTACTCCACTGGGCTCCCCACCGACTTCCAAGCAGGTACCCTCAACATAGGTGGCTCTCTACGG
>CAIZKE010000056.1 GCA_903933475.1 uncultured Alphaproteobacteria bacterium
CGAGAGTCCCCGGTCGCCAAGAGGGGCGGCGATCAGTTCATGGACGGCCCGCAACCGGCGGATGGCGGTGAATAGGCCCAGCCCGCCGCCGCCGGCCGCCAGGAAGAGCTCCCGCATGGCTGCGGCCACCTGCCGGGCGTCATCCTTGCGCACGTCCGTGACCACGAAGGCCCGGGCGCAGGTCTCGTAGTCGAAGGGCGAGGCCAGCCGCAGGCGCCGGGGCGGGGTCTCCAGCCGCCCGCCGCCCGAGCGCAGTTCCGCCAGGTCGAAGGGATCCTCTGCGGCCGCGTCAGTGAGGGTGGCCGAGGTGACCAGGACCCCGTGGGCCGGCTCGAGCACTGTCCGGGCGAGGGGCTCGGTCGGGTCCACCCAGTGCCGGCGGAAGGCGGCGTCGACCGCCCGGCCCCCGATCACCGTCGCCTCGAACCAGTCGACGAAGTCGCTGGCAGCGGTGCCGTCCCCGCCTTCCGGTTCCAGCTCGCCGTCGAGGGTGGCCAGCATGCCCCGCCAGGCTGGCAGGGTCATCCGTGCGCGTCGGTCCAGTCCCCTCAGGACGCCCTCGATCCGGCCCCGCTCGGCGCCCGTCAGGGTCTCGGCACCCTGGTCGAGCAGGTCCTCGAGCGAGCGCGTCAGGGCCAGGAGCGGCGCTTCGATCGCGGCCAGGGCGGCGGCGGCCGACCGCGCCGTCGCGACCACCTCCGGAAGGGCCGGCCGGGCCGCACAGGCCGGGTCCGCCGGGTCGCCTCGGGCCCTGAGCTGGACCCCCATGGCCGCCAGAAAGCCCTCTAGCGGACCCTGGGCCCCTGCGCCGTCGGCACCGGAGATCCGCCCGCTCCAGCCTTCGGAGGGAAGCTGGCCTGCGGCGTGGATCACCGACTCCAGGGCCTGACGAGCGGGCCCATCTGCACCGGCCAGGTCGCCCACCCGCGCCTCCAGCCCCCGACCGCGTCGGCCCCGCCGCTCCGAGCCCCGGATCCAGCGCCTCAGCTCCACGGCCTCCTGGCCGGAAAGGGCGGTGGAAAAGGCCGAGTCCGCCGCATCGAACAGATGGTGCCCCTCGTCGAAGATCACCCGGCGCAGGTGGGTCGACTCCGAATCCTCGGGCGCGCCCCGCCGTGACCGGGCTCCGTCGAAGGCCGCCTGGGCCATGACCAGGGCGTGGTTGGCGATGACGATGTCGGCCCGGCGCGAGGCGCGGATCGCCTTCTCGACGAAGCAGGTCCGATAGTGTGGGCACCCCGCGTGGATGCACTCGCCCCGCCGGTCGACCAGGTTGGATGCGGTCGCCTGGCCGGCGGCGGGTCCGGCGAAAAGGCCTGGGAGCCAGGCCGGGAAGTCCCCACCGGTCATGTCGCCGTCCCGGGTCGCCCGGATCCAGCGCGCCGTCAGGCCCAGGCCAATCAGGTCGGCGGAGCCCAGCTGGGCGGTGTTGGACAGGTCCTGGAAGTTCAGCAGGCAGAGATAGTTCTCGCGGCCCTTGCGCACCACGGCCCGGCGGGCTCGCTCGGCCGGGTCGGGAAAGAGGACCGCGCTCTCGCGCTCGATCTGCCTCTGGAGGGCCCGGGTGTAGGTCGAGATCCAGACAGAGGGGCCGTTGACCTCGGCCCAGGCCGATGCGGGCGCCAGGTAGCCCAGGGTCTTGCCCACGCCCGTGCCGGCCTCGGCCAGCAGCATGCGGGGGCTGCCTTCACGCTCCCGAGGCTCGAAGACGAAGGCGGCTTCCCGGGCGTACTCCGCCTGGGCTGTCCGGTCCTCTTCCAGGCGGGCCCGCCCCAAGAGGACGCCCAGCCTGCGGACGGCCGCCTCGGGGCTGATGGGGGTGTCGCCGGGCTCGCCTGCGGGGCCCGGATCCTCCCACTCTGCCAGGCGGGACCAGACATCGAGGCCGGAACTGCGGAAGGCGTTGCTGGACGGATGGCGGCGCAGGGCCTCCGTCGTCGCAGGCCCCCAGGCCCAGCCACCCCGGGCGAGGGTCTCTGCAAGGGCCAGGGCCTCCTCCCGGGAGGGCATCGGGCTCTCGGCCAGTTCCTCAAGCAGGCGAACGGCGACCTGGGCCAGGGCCTCCGCCATCTCGAGGGGCCCGGAGGGTTCGGGGCATCCAAGGGCGAGGGCCAGGCCTGCCGCCGACGGGGCCGTGAAGGCACCCGGACGCACGAAGGCGAACAGCTCGAGTACGTCGAACATCCGGGCCGACCGGGGCGGCGGGTCCAGTCCCAGCCTGCGGGCGGTCAGGGCCGCGTGCGCCACCAGGACCTCCGGGGACCGGAAGCGGTCGCGGGCCTCGGGCGGCCTGAGCAGGCGCACGGGGCCTTCCCCGGCGAGGGCGGCCTTGGGTCCGGGCAGGACGA
>CAIZKE010000057.1 GCA_903933475.1 uncultured Alphaproteobacteria bacterium
GATCGGCGTCATGTACGGCTCGCCTGAGACGACAACGGGGGGCAACGCCCTGAAGTTCTACGCCTCGGTCCGCCTCGATATCCGCCGCACCGGCTCGGTGAAGGTTCGGGACGAGATCGTCGGCAACAATGTCCGCGTGAAGGTGGTCAAGAACAAGGTGGCCCCGCCCTTCCGCGAGGTCGAGTTCGACATCATGTACGGCGAGGGCATCTCCAAGCTGGGCGAAATCATCGACCTGGGCGTCAAGGCCGGAGTGGTCGAGAAGTCCGGCTCCTGGTTCTCCTGGAACAGCCAGCGCATCGGCCAGGGTCGCGACAACGTGCGCGAGTTCTTGCGGGCCAACCCCGACATCGCCAACCAGATCGAGGCTCAGGTGCGCGGCGCCCGCGAGGTCATCGAGGAAGAACTCCTGGTCGGCCCTACCACCGAGGACCAAGAGGACTGATCCGGGGCGGTGCCCCCGGGACACACGAACCGGCCCTGTGCAGCGCACCGGGCCGGAATCGGGAGCGGGCCCGCCTCAATCCTTGGCGAGCCCCTCCAAGTCCCTTAAACGGTCGAGCTTCCACGGTGGCGCAGGCGGGCGTTTCTCACGTCCGCCGGCCTGCCGTCCCGCCAGTCCAGAAGCCGCACCATGCCCAGTCTGAACGACGTCCGCTCGACCTTCCTGAGCTATTTCCAGGCGAACGATCACCAGGTGATCCCCTCGGCACCCCTGGTGCCGCAGAACGATCCGACCCTGCTGTTCGTCAACGCGGGCATGGTGCCGTTCAAGAACTACTTCACGGGTACCGAGACCCCGCCGACCTTGCGGGCCACCTCCTCCCAGAAGTCGGTGCGCGCCGGCGGCAAGCACAACGACCTCGACAATGTCGGCTACACGGCCCGTCACCACACCTTCTTCGAGATGCTGGGGAACTTTTCCTTCGGCGACTATTTCAAGGAAGGCGCCATTGAGCTGGCCTGGGGCCTGTTGACCCGCACCTTCGGCATCCCCGCCGAGAAGCTGTGCGTGACCGTCTACCATACCGACGACGAGGCCGCGGACCTGTGGAAGCGGATCGCGGGCCTGCCGGACCACAAGATCATCCGCATCGCCACCAGCGACAACTTCTGGTCCATGGGCGACACTGGTCCGTGCGGCCCCTGCTCGGAAATCTTCTACGATCACGGCGAGCATATCTGGGGCGGGCCGCCGGGCAGTCCCGAAGAGGATGGCGACCGCTTCGTAGAGATCTGGAACCTCGTCTTCATGCAGTTCGAGCAGCTGGCCGACGGGACCCGCCGGCCCCTGCCCAAGCCGCAGATCGACACCGGCATGGGACTGGAGCGCATCGTTGCCGTCCTGCAGGGCGTGCACGACAATTATGACACCGACCTCTTCCGCACCCTGATCGGGGCCTCGATGGGGTTCGTGGGCGAAGGCGGTGAGCCTGCCTCCCACCGGGTCATCGCCGACCACCTGCGTTCCACCAGCTTCCTGATCGCCGACGGCGTGTCGCCCTCCAATGAGGGGCGCGGCTATGTCCTGCGCCGGATCATGCGCCGGGCCATGCGCCACGCCCACCTGCTGGGGGCCCAGGAGCCCCTGATGCATCGCCTGGCACCGACCCTGGTGGCCGAGATGGGCGAGGCTTATCCCGAGCTGCGGCGGGCTGAGCCCGTCATCGTCGAGACCCTGCGCCAGGAAGAGGAGCGATTCCGGCGCACCCTGGGACGCGGCATGTCCCTCCTGGAGGAGGCGACCGCCGGCCTTGGGGAGGGCGACCGCCTGCCGGGCGAGACCGCCTTCCGGCTCTACGACACCTACGGCTTTCCCCTCGACCTGACCCAGGATGCCCTGCGGGCCCGGGGCGTGGCGGTGGACCTGGATGGATTCCAGGAGGCCATGAAGCGCCAGCGCGAAATGGCCCGGGAGGCCTGGACGGGGTCTGGCCAGGCGGCGACGGCAGCGGAGTGGTTCGGCATCCGCGAGCGCCTCGGGGCCACCGAGTTCCTGGGTTACGACCGCACGGAGGCCGAGGGCGAACTGGTCGGTTTGGTGAAGGACGGCGACGAGGCCCCCTCCGCCGGCACCGGAGAGACTGTCTTCGCGGTCTTCGACTGCACGCCCTTCTATGCCGAGAGCGGCGGTCAGGCGGGGGATGTGGGACTGGCGACCTGGCCAGGCGGTCGGGGTCGCGTCCTCGATACGCAAAAGCAGGCGGGTGATCTTTTCATCCATGAAGTCGAGATCCTGGAAGGAACGCTTCGAGCGGGTCACCGGGTCCGGCTGGCTGTGGACTCCGATCTTCGCCGCACCACCCGCGCCAACCATTCGGCGGCTCACCTCCTGCATTCGGCCCTGAGGCGGGTCCTGGGCCCCCACGTGTCCCAGAAGGGCCAGATGGTGGATGGCGAGCGGGTCCGCTTCGACTTCAGCCATGGCGGGCCGGTCAACCCCGCCGAGATCGAGGCCATCGAGGCCGAGGTCAATGCCGTCATCCGCCAGAACCAGGCCGCCCGGACCGAGGAGATGGCGCCCGACGAGGCGATCGCCGCCGGTGCTGTTGCCCTGTTCGGCGAGAAGTACGGGGACTCCGTCCGGGTCCTGGCCCTGGGCGCGGCCCTGGAGGGCGAGGGCGCCTATTCCGTAGAGCTCTGCGGCGGCACACACGTTGACCGGACCGGCGACATCGCCCTGTTCAAGATCGTCTCCGAGGGCGGTGTCGCCGCCGGTGTGAGGCGGATCGAGGGCCTGACCGGCGAGGCGGCCCGCCGCTGGCTGGTCGAGCAGGCTTCGGTGGCCCGCAGTCTCTCCGAGCAGTTCCGCACGCCCGTCTCGGAGGTCCTGGCCCGGGTCGAGTCCCTGGAGGCCCAGCGCCGAAAGCTCGAGAAGGACCTGGCCGAGGCCAAGCGCCAGCTCGCCATGGGCGGAAGCGGCCAGGGCACCGGTGAGATCGAAGATGTCGGCGGCGTCAAGCTCCTGGCCCGGATCCTGGACGGGGTCGGTGGCAAGGACCTGCGACCCATCGCCGAGGAATTCAAGAAGCAGGCACCCGACGGCGTCATCGCCCTGATCGGCACGGCTGAGGGCAAGGCGGCGGTGACGGTGGCCGTCACCGGATCGGCGCTCCAGAAGGTGAGTGCCGTCGATCTCGCCCGCGCCGCCGTCCAGGCCCTGGGCGGTCAGGGGGCCGGGGGTCGTCCGGACTTCGCCCAGGGCGGAGCGCCCGACGCCGCGCGCGCTGAGGAGGGCCTGGCCGCGATCCGGGCCCTGCTCGCAGGCTGAGGCGACGCGCGGGGCCTTGCCTCGCGCAGCCTCCGGGGCGAGGGTTCAGGAATAACTTGAACTCCATAAGGTCCGGGAGGCCGCCCCATGTCTCAGCCCGTCATCAATCCCAACGGAACCCTCAAGGGCAAGGTGGCCTTGGTCACGGGCGCCAGCCGTGGCATCGGCGAGGCCATTGCCGCCCGCCTGGCCATGGAGGGTGCCCGGGTCGTGGCCTCGGCCCGGACGGCCGAGTCCGGCGAGAGCCGCCTGCCCGGCACCCTGCACGACACGGTGGACCGCCTGCGCCGGGCCGGCGCCGAAGCTGCCTTCATCAAGGCCGACCTGGCGCTTGTGGAGGACCGCGAGCGCCTGATCGACGAGACCGCCGCCCTCTATGGTCCCGTCGACATCCTCATCAACAATGCCGCCATCACCTACTTCATGCCGGTGGTCGACTTCACTGAGAAGCGCTTCAAGCTGATGATGGAGGTGCAGGTCTATGCGCCCTTCCATCTGTCCCAGCTGGTCCTGCCCTCGATGATCGAGCGGGGCTCAGGCTCCATCGTGAACATCTCCTCGCCGGCCGGCATCCATCCCAAGCCGCCCTACGGCGCGGGTCGGGGCGGGACCGTCTACGGGCTGTGCAAGGCGGCGCTCGAGCGGTTCTCCACGGGTCTGGCCTCGGAGGTCCAGGCCAACGGGATCTCCGTCAACGTCGTGTCGCCCGGCCTGGTGGACACGCCCGGCGTGGCGGTGCACGGCCTGATCAACGCGCAGTCCAAGGACCGCGTCCAGCCCATCGAGTACATTGCCGAGGCGGTCTACCAGCTGGCCAAGGCGGACCCGGCGACCATGACCGGCCGGGTGGACTATGCCGAGCCCCTGCTCAAGGAGCTGGGCCTGGAACCCTCCCCACTCATCTGACGACCCGGGCCTGCCCTTGGGCGGGAGAGCCGGCCGTGATCCCGCCTACCGGAGATGACCGAATGAAGCTCGTTGCAGGTGTGATGGCCCTGGCCCTGACGGCCGGAGGCGCGGCCGCCGCCGACCTGACCCTGGAGCGGGTCTATTCGGCCCCGGACCTGAGCGGTCCGAGGGCGCGCGGGGTCGCCCTGTCCCCGGACGGGACCCTGGTGACCTACCTCCGCGCCCGGGCGGACAATCCCCGGGTGACGGACCTCTGGGCCACCGAAGTCGCGGGCGGGGCCCCCCGGCGCCTGATCGACGCCGCCGCCTTGATCCCGGGCGAGAGGGTTCTGTCCGAGGCCGAGAAGAGCCGGCGCGAGCGCCAGGGTGTCCAGACCTCGGGCGTCGTGTCCTACGACTGGGACGACGAAGGCCGGTTCATCCTGGCCCCGGTGGAGGGCGACCTCTGGCTCTGGTCCCGGAGCGACAGCTCGCTGCGGCGCCTGACGGACACGCCCGAGGACGAAATCGACGCCCGCGTCTCGCCCCGGGGCGGCTTCGTCTCCTTCGTCCGCGGGGACAATCTCTGGGTGGTGCCATCTGGCGGCGGGGACGCCCGGGCCCTGACCCAAGATGGCTCTGAGCTTCAAAGCTGGGCGACCGCCGAGTTCATCGCCCAGGAAGAGATGGACCGCCAGACCGGCTACTGGTGGAGCCCTGACGAGACCCGGATCGCCCTGACCCGGACCGACCTGTCCGGCGTGGACGTGGTCGAGCGGCTCGATGTGAATGCGGCCGGTGCGGTAATCGTGGCCCAGAGATATCCCCGGACGGGGCGTCCCAACGCCCGGGTCGCGCTGTTCGTCGCCAGCCTTGCCGGCGGCGCGCCCGTCCGCGTGGACCTTGGGCCGGAAGCGGATGTCTACCTGGCCCGGGTGGACTGGTCGCGAGACGGCCGGACTCTTTACGTCCAGCGCCAGTCCCGGGACCAGAAGCGGCTGGACCTGTTGGCAGTAAACCCCGCTGATGGCCGCTCGCGGGTACTGCTTACCGAGACGAGCGCCCACTGGGTGGAGCTCTCGGACGACTTCCGTCCGCTGAAGGACGGGACC